>CAYNJK010000301.1:0-3985 GCA_964397575.1 uncultured Saprospiraceae bacterium | reverse complement strand
GAAAAATGATGGTAAGGAGATGAGCGAGTGGTCTGATGCAGATAAAGCAACTTTCGATGCGGCAGATGGAAAAGCAGAATATGATAAGTGTGTAGATATCTCCACTAAAGCGTCTATAAGAGAGATGGTTTTACCTGGTGTGATCGCTGTAGTGACACCAGTTCTTGTAGGATTCGTAGGAGGAGCAGAGATGTTGGGCGGATTGCTTGCTGGTGTGACAGTTTGTGGTGTATTGATGGCCATCTTCCAGTCAAATGCAGGTGGAGCTTGGGATAACGCTAAGAAAATGTTTGAAGAAGGCGTAGAAATAAAAGGAAAGATGTATTACAAAGGCTCTGATGCGCATAAGGCAACAGTGGTAGGAGATACAGTAGGAGATCCATTCAAGGATACTTCTGGTCCATCTCTTAATATCTTACTTAAGTTGATGTCTGTAGTTGCATTGGTAATTGCGCCATTTATCTAGAATACTAGAACGAAGAAATATATAAGGCTCATGCAGAAAATGCATGGGCCTTTTTTTTGACCTTGCAGTTCCAATATTTCTTTCAATAGAACTTAGCTTGGCTTATCAGCTAAATGATTTATCTTCAACCCTCATCATTCTAAATTGCTGCTCATAACTCTGAAAGTTTGATATTATAAAATGGAAATACCTCAAGTCTATATCATAATCGGTGTATCGGGTTCTGGTAAGAGCACTATTGCAAAATTGCTTTCGGAAAAAATAGGAGCAAAGTATTTAGATGCAGATGATTTCCACAGTAAAGAGAATGTAGCTAAAATGTCACAAGGCATTTCTCTGACCGATGAGGACAGATGGCCTTGGTTGTCAGCTATCAATGAAAACTTGGCGCAAACTGATACAAGAATCGTACTGGCCTGTTCTGCGCTGAAAGAAATGTACAGAAAACATCTAGCAAAAGGCATAGAGTCTAAAGTCGAATGGATTATCTTAGAAGGTGAGCTGGATCTGATAGCTAGCCGTATGCGTAAGCGTGACCATTTTATGCCATTGGAATTATTGCAATCTCAGTTTGATACCTGGGAGAAACCTGACTACGGCATACATGTCAATATAGAACAGAATCCAGAAAACATAATCGATGGAATTATAAATTACAAGATGGGATCAAAGTCAGAAATTGGATTAATAGGACTAGGAGTAATGGGCCAAAGTCTGAGTAGGAATATAGCAAACAAGGGCTTTCGACTCAGCGTATACAATAGACAGGTTGAGGACAGGGAAGTGGATGTTGCTCATAACTTTGTAAAGGCTTATCCAGAATTATCCGAAGTATTACCGTTCGATGATATGCTTGGTTTTGTTCAGTCATTAGAAAGTCCAAGATCCATTTTCTTGATGGTCAATGCTGGTGCAGCAGTAGATGCTGTAATTGCCTCCTTGCTGCCGCACCTGGACGAAGACGATATAATTATAGATGGGGGTAATTCTCATTATAAAGACACAGAAAGAAGATGTGAGGAACTTCTGACTCAGCATAAGGTTCATTATGTCGGAACTGGAGTTTCAGGTGGAGAAGAAGGCGCACTTAAAGGCCCTTCCATTATGCCAGGCGGTTCGCCAAAAGGATATCAGAAAATAGAACAGATATTCACTACTATAGCTGCCAAAGATTACGCCAAAAGTAATTGCTGTGCATTTATAGGTAAAGGTGGCGCTGGACATTTTGTCAAGATGGTTCATAACGGCATCGAGTATGGTGAAATGCAATTGCTTGCCGAAGTCTATGGTGTTCTGAGATTTCATATGGGAAAGAGTCTGAACCAAATTTCAGATATTCTATCAGATTGGTTGGAGACAGATGTTGCCAGTTATCTATTAGAGATTACCCAAGACATAATGTTGCATCAGGAGGACGGCGGTCCGATTATAGATATTATACTGGATAAAGCAGGTAATAAAGGCACTGGTAGCTGGACGACGATCGCAGCTTGTGAATTAGGTGTCGCAATTCCAACATTGACAGCCGCACTATTTGCTAGATACCAGTCGTCATACCTAGATGTGCGGAAGTCTGCTGCACTGAGTTACAACTTCGCTCAGAAAGGGAAAACAGAAATTTCCTTAGAAAACTTATGTGCAGCGTATCGGCAAGCCAGAATAATTAATCATCATCAGGGATACGAACTTATTGCTGCCGCATCAGAAAATTATAATTGGCAGATAGATTTTAAAGAACTATCGCGTATCTGGACTAATGGCTGTATAATACGTTCTAAATTAATGGAGCAGATTTCTACTGCTTTAGATAATGAACAACCTTCTCTCTTACTCAATGAAACAATTAGTGCTCCACTGAGAGGTGAGAAGATTTGTGCTTTGTCACAATTGGTATCTGCAATTTCTAATTTAGATATTTCAGCTCCATGTTTCTCTTCTGCGCTCAGTTATTTTCGTGCATTTACAGAGGAGCGCTCATTGGCTAATGTTATACAAGCACAAAGAGATTACTTCGGAGCACATACTTATGAGCGGGTAGACCGACCTCGAGGAGAAAAGTATCATACACAATGGCTATAGACTATAATATAATATCGGCCGTTTTAGCTGGCGTTGTTCTGCTGTTAGTCATGATAATGGGACTAAAGCTGCCAGCTTTTTTGTCCTTACTTGTTTCTAGTATAGTAGTAGGCTTATTGGCTGGACTAGATGGGACGGAAGTAATAAATACTGTAAAAACTGGGATGGGTTCTACTCTAGGTTTTGTTGCAACGGTAGTAGGACTAGGGGCCATGTTTGGAGGTATACTAGAGTTGACAGGAGGTGCAAAAAGTATAGCGCAACATTTGCTTAGGGTTATAGGTAAGGAAGGCGCTTCCTGGTCTATGGGAATGACGGGTTTCTTGATTGCTATACCTGTTTTCTTTGATGTGGCCTTCATTATCTTAGTTCCTGTTATCTATGCTTTGCAAAAGAAAACTCAGAAGTCTTTATTGCATTTCGCCATTCCTCTGTTATCCGGATTGGCAATTACACATTCTTTTATTCCACCGACACCAGGACCAATTGCCGTAGCGGAAATAATAAATGCAAATTTGGGTTGGGTAATGTTAGTCGGATTTCTAGCAGGATTGCCTGCCTTATATATAAGTGGGATCCTTTTTGGTAAGTACATAGGTGATAGAATACACTTGGTGGCGCCATTAAGCGACGAGCCAGTTAATGAAATAAACTTGCCAAGTTTCTACAAGATCCTAGCAATCATTATGATGCCGATCGGATTAATTATCCTCTCTACTATTTTGAGCTTTGATGCTCGTGAGAATTCGAGTGCACTTGTGGAGACTTTTATTCTTTTAGGTCATCCATTCGTGGCATTGATAATTGCAAATATCGTCGCTTGGTATTTGTTAGGTAGGGGTGAGGGGTACAGTTCTAATGAGCTATTGGACGTATGCTCTAAATCATTTAAGCCAGCTGGACTAATAATTTTACTTACAGGTGCTGGAGGTGTTTTTAAGCAAATGCTGGTCAAAACAGAAGCAGGTGCGATGATGGCAACTGGTTTAGCCGATTTGGGTATATCTGTTATTTTTTTTGCTTTTATTTCAGCTAGTCTAATTAGGGTTGTTCAAGGTTCTGCAACAGTTGCAATGATAACTGCCGCTGGACTGGTTTCACCTTTATTGGTAGCTGGAAGTTTATCGGACTTACAGTTGGCTGCCTTGGTCATTGCTATAGCTTCTGGTGCATCTATTTTTTCACATGTCAATGACAGTGGTTTTTGGTTGGTGAAGGAATATCTCGGGATGACAGAAAAGCAGACTTTCAGATCATGGACTCTGATGACAGGATTGCTTGCTTTTACAGGATTTACAGTTTCTCTAGCTGTCTTTTATTTTTCATGACCCAATATAATTATCCATCTTGATGCATCGAAACAAAAAAACTAAATTGGAAATACTCAAAGAAGTTTTTGGGTATAATGCTTTTAGAGGCAAGCAAGAAGAAATTATAGAG
>CAYNJK010000300.1:0-4088 GCA_964397575.1 uncultured Saprospiraceae bacterium | reverse complement strand
TGTCTGCAATGAGAATCACCAAACAACGTAGTTTAGCAGAAGACATAGTTCAAGAAGTGTTCTATGAGCTTTACAGGAAAAGAGAAACGATTCAGATACAGTCTTTAGTAGGCTATTTGAAACGTTCAGTCTACAATAGATCGCTAAATAAGATCAAATCCAACAAGGATATATTTGATTCTGATGATTTAAATATTGAACTTAGCGACAATTCTATAAACTCTCAGGAAGGAATGGAGTTTAAAGAGTTAGAGGACTACCTGCACGAAGTGATAGAACGGCTTCCCGAAAAATGCCGTTTAGTCTTTGTTTTAAACAGATTTGAAGAGCTTTCATACAAGGAAGTGGCTAAAAAGATGGATATCTCAGTTAAAACTGTAGAAAACCAGATGAGTAAGGCACTTAGAATCCTTAGAGATGAAATGGTCAATTACAGAAAACTGTTAGAAAAAGAAGAAATGGGATAGGGGTTTTCTTGAATTATAATGTCTTTTAAGTACGTGGGTAAGGAACATTACATATCATTAATAACCAAGCAACTCAATAAAGAGCTCAACACTTCAGAGCTTCAAGAGTTAAACAATTGGTTGTCAGCAAGTTCTGACAATGCAACCTTGGTTTCAGATTTCAAACAAGTTTGGAATTCAGTTAGCAGTTATAAGTCTACTGCAAGTTTTGACGTAGATGCTGCATACAGCGATTTTGTCAAGAAATACAATATTCCCCAGTCTTCTGGTGCGAAAACTGTATCTCCTAAGACAAGTCTTTCAGCAACAAGATTATTTTTTGCTTTATTGACAGTAGCCGCTTTAGTTTTGGGAGGCATCAAGCTATCTGATAAACTGAATAATAGCTATTCTGCTGATTTTGCAAAAGTTACAATACCTCTGTCTAACTTTTCCAGTGCAACTTTAGCTCCTAGCACTTCATTAAGATTCAATAAGAAAGATTTCAACCTAAGTAAGCTTGATGGACAAGTATACTTAGAACTCGAAGAGAAAAAAGGTACAGCGCCACTAAGATTGGATATGCACGATGTAACTGCTAATGCTAATAATGTGGTTCTGAATATTGAAAACTCTGATGATGCCTTTACCGCTGATATAGCCAGAGGCTCCGTCAAATTTAGTGTCAATGATGAAACTGTAGAACTGACTGAAGGTCAGAGATTAGTCTACAGCGAAAAAGATAAAAAACATACAGTCTTACGAAGCGACAGCAATGCCTTCGCTTGGCAAAAAGGCATACTCTCTTTTGATAATACACCACTTTATGAAGTCTTCGATGAAATAGAGAAATTTTATGGTGTGACAATTACAGTAACTGACGGCTCTCCTGTAAATCAGGCATTTACAGCCTTTAATTATAAACCTGCCAGTCTCAATGAATGTCTGGAACTATTGAGTTCATCGATAGAAATGACAATCACTAGGGATGAGAGAAATATAGAGGTTAGTAATATAAAGACAAAGTAAGTCCTCTTATCTAGAATTTCCTTCATTAAAGTTGGTATTTAAGTACTTTTGTATGAGCCTATAGCTGTACGAATGATAAGCCCAAAGCGATATCTTTTTATACCACTTTTTTTGATTTTAGGATGTCTGAACATTTTAGAAGGTCAGACAACTATTCCAGATGAATTAGTTATAGATTATACTGCACAAGACAAACCTCTGCGAGAAGTCCTTTTCGAAATTTGTCATAACGCAGAAGTTACCATCGCATTTCAGGAAGAGATCATTCCAGGTGATTCCCTTATAAATTTTAGAGTTAAAGAAGAAAAGTTAGGTGTCGTCATAGACTATCTACTTAATCGTCATCAAGTCAAATATAAAATAGTCGGTAACCAGATAGTCCTCTACAAGGATCCTTACAGACTGAGTAATGACAAGATTACGATATCGGGCTACTTAAGAGATCTAGAAAGTGGAGAATCTCTCATAAGTGCTAACGTATATGTCTATGACAAATCACTCGGTACTGTTAGTAATGAATATGGTTTCTATAGTCTTACAATACCAAAAGGACTGCAGCGGCTCCATTATTCTTACCTAGGTTATCAGATCCATGTCAAAGAACTAAAGCTTACAAAGGATACAGTAATAAATGTAGGTCTAGACCCTATGAATCTGCTCAATGAGATTATAATCACAGACACAAAGTTGATTCCAGTTGCACCTGCAAATATCAGTGCCCCTGCAACGGCGGACTTACTATCTATTCAGAGACTTAACTCCTTTTTGCCAGTAGGAGGCGAACCAGACATTATGCGTCTTGCCTACACCTTGCCTGGTGTGACCAGCGGTGCAGATGGCTTTGGTGGGATGTCAGTCAGAGGAGGATCTACAAACCAGAATCTTATCCTCTTTGATGGAATTCCAGTATATAATGCCAACCACCTTTTCGGCCTCTTTTCGATATTTAATTCTAATGTCATAAGGAGCACAAAAATCTACAAAGGCGCATTCCCATCACATTATTCTGGTAGGCTTTCTTCTGTCGTAGATATACGTACCAGAGAAGGCAATAATCAGAAACTCTCAGGTGATGTATCTATAGGACTATTGACCGGGAAAGTTTCTTTAGAAGGTCCTATCCAAAAGGGCAAATCTTCATTTCTAATAAGTTATAGAAGAACCACAGTAGATCCTTGGATAGAAGCACTAAGTGACGTTATAAATGATAATCCACTTATAGACAGAAATACTGAAGTAAAATTTTATGACTTCAACGCTAAACTAAACTTCAGCCTAGGTGCTAATTCCAATATCTTACTAAGTTATTACGAGGGCAAAGACTTTTTTGATAATATCATCAGAACAGACAACAGCGAGATGGTACTAAGAGACTTTGATGAGTTGGCCTGGGATTCTGGTAACAGATTGGCTTCATTAAGGTGGAATACAAAATTAGGCAACAAGGCATTTGTCAATTTCAGTGGCTACCTCTCTGAACATATCTTCACCTCTTTTGATCATGATAGACTAGAGGTGCTAAATGAGAGCCAGATAGTCAGCTCTGTTTTCGATGCAGGTTTTTACAAAACTGACATACAAGACTTAGGCTTTAAATTAGATTTTGATTTCAATCCTTCTCCTGCGCATAGCCTCAAGTTTGGTACTGGCTATGTAAGACATAATTTTTCACCGCAATTCCTGTTTGCCACGCAATCTGATAGTCTGGTGACCACAACGGAACAGGTAACGACAAGAATCCTAAGAGATAATCTTACTGAGTTTGCTTTGCTGGGAACAGAACTAGAGTTCTATGTAGAAGATCATATAAGATTCGGCAGAAATACGCATTTAAACATAGGGCTAAACCAACTGATTGTTAATTCTGGTAAAACATATTTTATTACACAGCCTCGTATCCTTTTCTCTACAGGAACTGATAAGTATAAACTTAGATTGTCATGGGGTAGGATGGGGCAGTTTCTGCATTCATTGTCTAACACAGGTCTGGGAGTGCCGACAGACATCTGGTTACCTTCCACAGAAAACCTAGCACCAGAAACTTCTTGGATAGCTTCCTTCGGGAACACATTTAATCTTGGAAAGACAACTAATATAGGAGTAGAATTCTACTACAAGGAACTTCAGAATGTTACACGTTACGGAACAGGGGTACTTAGAGTATCAGAAAACAGTAATTGGGATACTAGTATTCCGGTAGGAGAGGGCACCTCTTATGGCGTAGAATTCAACACCAATCTCGACATAAAAAAGACCACTTTTAATCTTGCCTATACCTGGTCCAAAACAGATAGACAATTTGATGGTATCCAAAACGGAGAGCCATTCAGATTTAGGTACGACAGAAGACATGTTATCAATGCCAGTGCAACCTATAAATTCAATGAAAATATTGAGTTTTCCAGCAACTTTGAGTACGGGTCAGGAACACCTATTACTTTACCAAGTAATAAAAGCTACAATTATGTAGACGACTTTGGAAATATTACGAGAGTACGTGTATTTACTGACATCAATAATGGAGAATTACCCGCTTATCATAGGCTAGATGTTGGATTTAATTTTTACAATAAGTACAAGTGGGGTAAATCCAAGCTGACCCTAGGTATTTAC
>CAYNJK010000299.1:0-4105 GCA_964397575.1 uncultured Saprospiraceae bacterium | reverse complement strand
CTTCATATCGTTATATTCGCTTATATATTTCATTTCGTTCTTTTCACTTGGTAACCTTAGAAGTTTGACTTTTAAAAGATTTTTCCTCCACTTACTTGCCATGGCTCTTTTACTACTACTCATTTTTTGGGTCGTACTTATGTGGCTAGGAATGTATACTAATCACGGTCAGAAACTAGAACTTCGAGACTACGTGGGTAAAAACTTTGAAAAAGCAGCTCAGCATGCGGATAAGCAAAGTTTCGAGCTTATTGTCAAAGATTCTGTCCACAGAGTAGGCCAACCAGGAGGTATTATCCTTTCTCAAAACCCAGAAGGCGGCGCCCTGGTGAAAGAAAATCGGAAGATCTATGTGGATGTAACCAAGTACAATGCTGACGAAATAGATCTCAAAGACCTATCGGTAATGTACGGTAACCCTTATAGTAGTATCCAGACACAATTAAGCTATCTGGATATCAATACAGAGATAAAAGGCTACAAGCAAGACCCAGCAGAGGAGAACCACATACTGGAGGTATGGCACAATGGCAGAATGATCGCAGGAGAAAATGGTCGTAAGAACGGGGTCAAAATCAAAAAAGGAGGCACATTACGGTTTGTTTTGACCGAAAACAAGGGGGATGTGGATATTCCTGACTTAGTTTGCAGACAATATGGTCAGTTGGCCTTCCTTTTGCCTAATTATAAACTAAAGCTAGGCGCTCTGCATCTGAGTGAGAGCAGTGGGCCATTTACCAATAAAGATGAAGCTTATATCATCGCACAGAAACCTGCCTTTGTAGAAGGGCAGAAGATACCGACGGGCACCTCAATAGAAGTAACCATACAGCAAGACCAGCCAGAAAGCTGCAAAGAGCTGTAAACAAGCCATCAAAATAGAAATGTTAAATTTTTTTTAATTCCAAGCGTTACTTGGTCTTAAATTGTACGTCTACATAACAAATTCAAACGTATTCTTCAGAAAATTAACTAATCAAACAAACTTAACAATAATGGAAAATTCTGTTATGTCTATCGCAGACTCACTTAGAGCATCTTTAAGCACAACATTTAATAGTGTCGCTGGTTTCATCCCAAAGCTTCTTATGGCTTTAGTAATCCTTATTATAGGAGTTATCGTAGCTAAAATCGTAAAGAAAATCGTTACCGAACTCCTTAGAAAGGTAAAGTTCAATGATGTAGCTGACAAAGTAGGTGTGAATGGCTTTATGAGCAAAGCAGGCCTTAAGTCTGATGCTTCTGGTATGATGGGTAAAATGGGCTACTGGATGGTCATGTTTACTACTCTTACACTTTTCTTCAGTAACTTAGGATTACCTGAGGTTTCTGGTCTTTTGCACTCTGCTGTAGCTTATATCCCTAAATTATTAGTAGGATGTATCCTTCTTATAGTCGGTATGTATGCAGCTGACTTCCTAAGAGACATGGTAGTAGCTACACTTAAAGGTGGAGGCTTCGAAAGCCCGAATCTGGTAGGAAACATTACTTATGGTGGTATCATGTTCCTTGTAGTTTCTATGGTTCTTAACCAAATAGGAGTAGGAGGAGACATCGTAAATACGCTTGTAACTTCAGTTCTAGGTGGTGTAAGTATCGCGACTGCAATCGCTTTCGGACTAGGTGGAAGAGAGTGGGCTGCTAAAATGATAAAGAAAGTTTCTAAAATGGACTAAGTCTCGTTTTAGAGCAATATTTAGAAATAATGAAGTGGATCCTTATCTGGGTCCACTTTTTTTATGCCTACTATACTGATAATGAGGGCAGTTACTTGGATAATTAAGTAAAAATCAAGTACTTTTGCATCCACTTTAAAAATGATCTTTAAAATGCAGGTCTTAAAGCAATTTTCAATACCTATTAAGGGTCTGAAAGTAGGTCAGTATGATTATACTTTCGATATTGACAAAAGCTTCTTTAGCACGTTTGAAGATAGCCCTTATGATGAGGGAGATATAGCTGCAAAACTGGCGCTGGAGAAAAAGTCTGATCATCTTGTCTTCGATCTTAATATCGGAGGCACAGTCACTATAGAATGTGACAGATGTACAGATCTTATTGCTTATCCTTTAGGTTCTGATTTTCAGATACTTATCAAGTATGATGAGCTGGAAAGAGAAGAAGAGGAAGTCATATACATCCATCCTGAAAGGTCTGAATTTGATTGCTCAAATTTAATCTATGAAGCCATATTGTTGGCGACACCGATGCAAAAGACTTGTGACGAGGTAGAAGATAAAGACTGCAATCCAGAAGTAATGGATCATTTAGAAGGCAATAAAACCAAGGCTACCACAGAAGGTAGTAATGTGTTTTCTAAGGCATTAAAAAATTTGAAACTAAACTAAAAACCTAAGGTAATGGCACATCCGAAGAGTAGGATATCAAAGCAAAGAAAGAGAAAAAGAAGAACGCATAAAAAAGCGACTATTCCTCAAATTGCGATCTGCAAGGTTACTGGAGAAGCGCATCAGTACCACAGAGCATATTGGTCTGAAGGCAGTCTTTACTATAAGGGTAAGAAAGTAATAGAAGGAGATTTTTACGAAGATTAGTCCTAAAGAAATAATATACACGAAAGCCCTTTACAGCAATGTCAAAGGGCTTTTTTAGTTTTAACAACCTTTTTAATCAAATATATACCTCCAATGAAAAAAATAATAAATACAGATCAAGCTCCTGCTCCAGTAGGACCGTATAATCAATCCGTCCGTGCAGGTGACATCCTCTTTTGTTCCGGTCAGATAGCCATAGATCCTGCGACAGGAGGACTGGTACAGGAAAGTATAGAAGCTGAGACCCATCAGGTAATGAAAAACATTCAGGCGCTATTAGCTGCTGCAGGGCTTAGCTTCGAAAATGTGGTAAAATCCTCAGTATTTGTCTCTGATATGAACAATTACAGCAGAATAAACGCTGTCTATGCAGAATACTTCAATGAGGACACTGCACCTGCCAGAGAATTGGTAGAAGTGGCCAATCTTCCGAAGTTTGTAAATATTGAGATCTCCGTAATAGCCGCTTTCTAAATAGCCAAACATATGTCAGTTACAAAAAAACGAGTCCTTTCCTGCATACAGCCGACCGGTGACATGCATTTTGGTAATTACTTCGGCGCTGTTCAGAATTGGGTCAATCTGCAAGAGGAATACACCTGTATGTATGGCGTGGTAGACTACCATGCGATGACTATGCCTTACAACCCAAAGAAACTGAAAGAAAACACTTGGGAACTGATCTACAACTTACTAGCGGTAGGTATCAAGCCTGAAAATCTATTTATACAGTCACTCGTTCCAGAACATGCCGAGCTAGGATGGATACTCAACAACTTTGCAGCCTATGGCCGTGTAGAAAACATGACCCAGTTTAAGGACAAGAGCCAGCAAAGCTCTTCCGGCAAAGACGGCTTTATTTCAGTCGGACTCTTTGATTACCCTGTCTTACAGGCAGCTGACATCCTTATCTACAGAGCTGACTTTGTGCCTGTAGGAGAAGATCAAAAACAACACTTAGAGCTCACCAAAGAGATAGCCAATAGGTTCAATAATCAAGTGGGTAAGGAGTTCTTTGTTCTTCCCGAAATGCTCAGAACAGAAACTCCTAAAATAATGTCTACTGCGGACCCTGCTCGCAAGATGAGTAAGTCTGCTGGAGAGAAACATAATATTAGCCTCTTTGCAGAGGAAGCAAGAATCAGAAAACAGATAGGTAGCGCAGTCACAGATTCTGGAGATACGCCTCCTGGAACCATCAGTCCTGGCATACACAATCTTTTCGAACTATTGAAAGCTGCTGGAAATACTGCGGCCCATGATGAACTGATGACTGCTCACAAGACTGGCAATCTGAAGTATTCTGAAATGAAAGCTGCTGTTGCTGATACCTTAATTGGCCTAAATGAAACTTTCAGAGCCAAAAAAGCAGAGATCACAGCCGATAAAAAAGCTGTGAAATATCAAATCAAGCAGTCCAGTCACGAAATCAGACTCAGAGCTCAGGAAACCGTCAAGGCAGTCAAAGAACTCTGTGGGCTATCAAATATCAAATTCTAGTATGAAAATATTCTGTATCGGAAGAAACTATGCCAAGCATGCCAAGGAAC
>CAYNJK010000298.1:0-4110 GCA_964397575.1 uncultured Saprospiraceae bacterium | reverse complement strand
ACTATAAAGAAGGAGATAAAATAAAGGTCTCCTTCGATTTGAGAGGTAGAGAATGGAACGAAAAATTCTTTACAAATCTCAATGCTTGGAAAATAGTTGCATCAGAGCAAGAAACTGCAGCTACTGGACCAAGTCAAAACTTCGAGCCTATTACTGAACCTTCCGGAAGCTCAGATGCTTCTGAACAAATGAAGGCGGAAGATTTTGATGATCTTCCATTCTAAGTATAATTTATATTTCGGACTTAGTTAGTGTAGTGGTGGTCAGCCAGCCCTTTAAGCATTTAATTCTTCGATGGCTTCCAGAATCTGATCTCCGTGCCGTTTGGTAACCACTTTTGATATTATTTTGGTAATAATACCTTTCTCATTTACTATTACGGTTGTTCTGTAGACGCCGTGTATCTCTCTGCCCATAAATTGCTTCGGTCCCCAAAGACCAAAGTCCTCTATCATCTTCTTTTCTGTATCAGCAAGTAAGGAATATTGGAGTTCGTACTTGTCTATAAATTTCTGGTGTTTCTTAGCCTTATCGGGGCTTATACCTAGTACGTCGTAGCCTTTCTTCTGAAGAGATTTATAATTGTCCCTTACACTGCAAGCCTCCTTTGTACAGCCTGGAGAGTCGTCTTTAGGATAGAAGAATAGAATATATTTCTTACCCAACATAGACTCTGAGGTAATAAGCTCTTCTTTTTCATTCACCAAGCTAAATGCTGGGACTTTCTCGTTCTCTTTTATCAACATTACTGCGTTTTAGAAAATAACGCTGGAATCTGTTTTTTGTTTAGTCTTTCTGTGAAAATATTAAACAAAAATCATATTTGCTTAAGATAGCTGGCTTTATTTCCACAGTGATCCCATACTTCAAGCAGAAATGTTCCCTTGCGACTGACCAATCTTTCAAAGTCGGAAAAGCTCAATAGATCATTTTTCTTGTCATAATTCATTCTAAGCCATTGGCCATTCAGACTAGCGACATAGCTGATTTCGTCAGTCTGACCGTCATCTATCAAGTCATCTTTCACTTTGAATTTCCATGGCTTATTAGACCTAGGGTCCAAAGAGATTTTCTGAATAGTAGGTGCCTTCTTATCTTTGTATAAAGCAAAAGTACCTAGTTGGTCTACTTTGGCAACAAATTGTCCATCTATAGTATCACCGCCAAAATGGATATTTCTCCCCCTACTATCTTGTGATACCATAGTCCACTTTTCAGGGTCCCCCTCTGGAATAGGGCAACTTATAGTGAAGTATCCATTGACAGATGTATTGCTGTCTCCTATAGTAACAGCATTACATTCTTTACCTAGGATATTCTTTTTGCTTGCTTGTATTTTCACATCATAAGGAGAAAAGAAAGCATTTTCATGAAACGCTACTTCAAAGGGCCCATTACTAAGTTCTATAAGAGTATCACATCGCAAAGAACTCTCAGCAACTGAGTCCGCTTTACCGACTATATTAAAAAGAACCTTGGACCTATTTCTATGCAGGTCAGTCACTATTATTTCTACCCTTCTGGCAATGCCATCTGATAAGTCCAATATGCCGTCACCTGAGGAATTATAGTAACTAAATGAGTTACAACTCTGCTTGTATAAAAGATATACTTTCTGTCCATGTGACCACTGTCTTTCATAGTCCCAAAACCCATTGATATATCTGGTCTCATCGAAACTAAACTTATCAGCTTTCCATGAGAAAGCTACTTTATTATCCACCTTGACCTGATAACCATAGACACCATTCTTGTTCCAAGACCCATCCATCCTGTCATACATCTGCAGGCCCAGACCGACCCGATGTGCATCCACTTTGATAGTGCTCTCATGCATGGAATACTCAGGTGCTTTGGTCTTGAAATACCTTATGGTCTTATCCGTAATCTCACCGACAGAGCTGATGCTATGTAAGTGCAGACTTTCCAGAACTGGAGCGATCTTGTCTGTAGGTCCTATACCCATGCTTTCGGGATTGACAGGTAGCTCATCAGCGGTTTCCCTGAGCTCAAAGTGGAGATGCGGGCCGAAGGAACGACCAGTATTTCCCATCTTTCCTATAGAGGCATTTTGAGTAACAACAAAGATGCTGTCTGGCAAATATATGTCGACCTCAAAGGCCTTAGTGGTGTACTGAACCTCTTGAACAAAATCTTGCACTTCTGATGTAAACTCATGTAAGTGGGCATAGACTGAAGTATATCCATTAGGATGATCTATGTAGATAACATTACCATACCCACCGGTTTGCACTTTGATCCTACTTATGTAGCCATCATGAACGGACTTCACATTATCACCAGCCACTCCTTTGGATGATTTTATATCTATGCCTGCATGAAAATGATTAGTCCTAAGCTCCATAAAATTTCCTGTCAACCGAATCTGATGATCGACAGGAGACACAAAGCCTAGAGTATCCGAACCAATGATAGGTCCCCATACAAAACTCATAATCACAAGACAGAGAAGTTTACTTCTAGTCCAACTCATCCTCACAATTTTCTCTAAACTTTAATAAGGCAGTAATAGGGTCTATCCTATTCTGTAGTAATTCTTCTTCTAGATTTTTCCGAGCAGAAGAAATGGATTCCTTTCTATTGACTAGTTGTAGTATCGCTTTATCTGCTTCGTTCTGAAAATATCTCTTTTGCTGGTCTTTCCTCAACAGGTCTATCTTACTTCCTTCAGCCAAGAAGCTATAATACTGCTCTATAAGAGACTGCAGTTTTTCATTATACTCACCGGACAAGCCCGAATATAATCCTACTGAAGATTTCCAACCATAGTTGTTTTTTTGCATCAACCTCGCTGCACTGGCATACTCCTTTAGACTCCTATTTGCTGCAGCTACATTATCGCCGTCCACTTTATTGATAAGTAGAATATCTGCCATTTCCATTATACCTCTCTTTATGCCTTGAAGTTCATCGCCGCCTCCAGGTTGCAACAAAAGGATAAAGCAATCGACCAAATGTCTGGCTTCGTACTCGGACTGCCCTACACCAACTGTTTCTAAAAAGATATAGTCGAATCCTGCTCTCTCACACAGCAATTGTGAGACCATAGAAGCCGGTGCTACCCCACCCAGCGCTAAGGCTGAAGCCATCGGTTTTACGTATGCGAGCTCTTTTCCTATGAGATCATCCATTCTTGTCTTATCACCTAAGATACTCCCCTTACTGACCATGCTAGAGGGGTCTACAGGCAGAATTGCCACCTTGTTGTTTTTATCAATAAGATGTTTTGCGAAGCAATTAAGTAAGGTACTTTTTCCTACGCCTGGTGCTCCGGAAATAGCTATACGTCTGGCAGAATGAGTCACCTTAGACTTAGACAAAAATTGTTGTACAAAAGCAATGTCCTCTATTCTGGAACTTTCAGCTTTAGAGATGAGAAAACTCAGAATCTGTCTATCTGTCTTAATTCCTGCAAGACATTCATCCAAGTCGTATTTTCGATAAGACTTCTTTTTATAGTTCGGGTTTATATTCTTCAGACTTTCGGCCACAGTTACACAAGGTATATTACTGACTTATAGTTCCGATACTGCAACCATCTTATCCTCTACTTCGTGTACCATTGCGACATACTGCGGATCCCTTTTGGTCTGGCGATTTCTGGTAAGTGGTAGATCCACTTTGATGTGTTCTACGATTTTAGACGGCTGAGACTTTAAGATGTAGATGTCATCTGCTAAGTAGACAGCTTCTGATATATCATGCGTAACGAAGACGATAGTCGACTGGAACTTATGCCAGATAGAGGTCAGCAGGTCTTGCATCTGCAGTCTTGTTTTTATATCGAGGGCACCAAAGGGTTCGTCCATGAGTAATATTTTGGGATTGGCAAGTAGACTTCTTGCTATAGCCACCCGCTGTAATTGTCCACCGGAAAGACTAGGATACTGAGCAAATTTTTTCTCGTGTCCTTCGAGGCCTACCATCTTGATTAGTTCCATAGCTCGGTCATGTCTTTCAGACTTGCTTACTCCTTGGAACTCCAATCCTAAAGCAACATTTTCTAAGACAGATTTCCAAGGCAATGAAGAGTACTGCTGAAAAACCATACTTACGCGTTCCGCTTCCTCTGTAGGTTTCCCATTAACG
>CAYNJK010000297.1:0-4144 GCA_964397575.1 uncultured Saprospiraceae bacterium | reverse complement strand
AAAAATCATGATAACCTCTTGCCTTTAAAATAGAGGCTGCAATCATAGAACGATAGCCCCCTGCACAATGCAAATAGAATTTTTCTTCTGGCAACTTACTCAGATGATTATTAATAGATCTTAGTGGAGAATTCTCTGCCCCTACTACATGCTCTGAAGCAAACTCCGACTCTTTTCTC
This sequence comes from uncultured Saprospiraceae bacterium, assembly GCA_964397575.1. Lineage (GTDB taxonomy): Bacteria > Bacteroidota > Bacteroidia > Chitinophagales > Saprospiraceae > RFSX01. Next base: position 3,965 of record CAYNJK010000297.1, on the reverse strand, counting down.
ACATCAAAAATTCTTTGTTTAAATTCTTCATAGTCTGATTCTAAATTAGTAGCTGTCACTCTTTCTACAGAAGCAGTTTCTTTTCCAGCTTCACTCCAAGCAGCTATAGCGCCATTTAGAAAACCCAAGGTATTATCAAATCCAACTCTTGACAATCTTGTAATCGCCTCTTGTTCTCTGCCTTCAGGTGCGATAAGAATGATGGGCTGTTGTCCATCTACAACTAGTTCGCCCACCCACGGTGCAAATGAACCATCCAAACCGATGAAGATACTATTAGGAATATGTGCCGCTGCAAAGTCATAAGCAGATCTGACGTCCAGCATCATCGCACCTTCCTCTACTAATAATTCAAAATCTCTTACAGACAAAGCTTTCATCCCAGTAGACAACACTTGATCTATATCTTGGTAGCCTTCTTTATTCATTTTGACATTCATAGGAAAGTAGGCAGGTGGTGCTTGCAAGCCTTCTGTTACTTCAGCTACAAATTCTTCTTTGGTCATATCAGAGCGAAGTGCATAATTCATCTTTTTCTGATTGCCCAAGGTGTCCACCGTTTCTTTCATCATGTTCTTACCACAGGCAGAACCAGCACCATGGGCGGGATAGACAATAACGTCGTCAGGTAGTGGCATAATCTTATTTCGCAGGCTCTCATATGCAAAGCCAGCTAAATCTTCCATGGTCAGGTCATCAGACTTTTGCGCAAGGTCAGGTCTTCCTACATCACCGAGAAATAAGGTATCTCCTGTAAAAATAGCATGCTCTTTACCGTTCTCATCCAGTAACAAGTAGGTGGTGCTTTCCATGGTATGACCTGGAGTATGCAACACTTTGATCTTTATCTTGCCTACAGAAAATATCTCTTCATCCTCAGCGATATGTGCTTCAAAATTTGGATTGGCCTTTGGGCCAAAGATTATCGGCGCGCCTGTCTTTTTGGATAAGGTAACATGACCACTGACAAAATCTGCATGAAAATGTGTTTCTAATATATATTTGATCTTTACGCCATCTGCAGCAGCCTTCTCGACATACGGCGTTATCTCTCTTAGCGGATCTATGACGACTGCCTCTCCAGCACTGTGTATGTAATATGCGCCTTGTGCAAGACAGCCAGTATATATTTGTTCGATAACCATAGGTTCGTTTTCTTTTTTAATTTAGTTGAGAAGTATTCGTTTGGAATAAAAATTCTTGTTGAAAGGATATGACCTTTGTTTCAGATGAATCTGCTGCATCTTTGACCGAGAGGAAAAAATTATCTTTTCCAAATTTATCATGTAATCCATTTCTTTGGAACAGGTCACGAATAGGTCCTTTTACATCTGCAAACTGTAATAAGATTTTCTTGTCTTTTAGTATTTTGTGTAAATCCTTGAGTATATGTATTGCACTGGAATCTACATGAGATATTCCGGACACATCGAGAACGACTCTCTTGGCCTCTGGTCTCTCTGCTATTTTAGATAGTATCTTTTCTTTGAAAGATGCACAATTGGCAAAAAATAATGGTGCATCATATCTCAAGATTATAGCTTCCTTATTGCTGACCAAATTTTCAAATCGTTCTATATTTCTGAAAGTGGGTGACATCGGAATTTGTTCCAGTTCTGCGACATGAGGGTAGGAAATTTTATACAGGATAACAGCCAGAGAAACCGCAATTCCTATCAGTATTCCTTGTTCTATTCCTACAAATAATGTTGCTAAAAAGGTGATAGCAAAAGCCAAAAAATCATACCTGTCGGTCTTCCATAGGTGCACAGCTTCTTTAAAATCTATCAAACCAAAAACTGCTACCATTATAATCGCGGCCAATACTGCTTTAGGCAGATTATAAAAGTATGGTGTCAAAAACATCAAGGCGAGAACGACCAAGGCTGCACTAATTATTGCAGCTATACCCGTTTTTGCCCCAGCCTGATCATTGACAGCTGATCTAGAAAAACCACCAGTCACAGGAAATGCGCTAAATAGAGAACCAAAAATATTAGCTGCACCCAACCCAATTAATTCTTGATTGGGGTCTAGTTCATAATCCTTGTGCTTGTTCTGAATGGCCTTTGCGACTGCATAAGATTCCACATAACTGATTAGTGCTATGGTCAGGGCTATCGGCAGCAGGCTCATAATCATATCAGTACTGAAAACCGGAATTGCAAAAGCTGGCAATCCAGAAGGTACTTCTCTGACGAGGTCTACGCCTTTACTATCTAGGCCTAAGAAACTCACTACAGCCAGTCCTAGTACAACAACAATGAGCGGTGAAGGCAATCTCTTATTTACTCTCTTCAGGGACAATATTGTAACTATACCTCCTATTCCTATAAGCAGGGTTGGTACATTTACTTGTCCAATGTTTTCAAAGACACTGACGATTATCTTGTGGATTTTTGCACGAGGGATATCTAAGCCCAAAAGATGTTTCAGCTGACTAAACCCAATTATTAATGCTGCTGCAGAGGTAAAGCCTGCTATTACAGGATGCGAAAGAAAATTGACCAAAAAGCCAAGTCGGCCAAGACCCATAATGAGCTGAATAAGACCTACCATCATCGCCAACAGCAAACACAAACTGACAAACTCTGTCGTCCCATGCTCTGCAAGAGCTCCTACCCCACTCGCCACCAGCAAAGAAACCATCGCAACTGGTCCTACAGCCAGTTGTCTAGAAGTACCAAGTATAGCATAGATAAGCAATGGAACAGTTGCTGCATACAAACCATAGATGGGTGGCAGTCCTGCTAGCATAGCATAGGCCATGCCTTGTGGCACCAGCATTATACCTACTGTGATACCTGCAGACAAATCACCAACAAGATTAGACTTGTTATAGCTAGGCAACCAGGATAATATGGGTAGAAATTTATTCATTGAAATTATCTAGCTTAAATCAGGTCACATTGGTTAAGGCAATCTATAAGTTTCATCAGGGATCTGTCAGCTATCGTATAGAACACTTGCTTACCTTTCTTTTCGGAGACAAGGATACCATTGTCTCGCATCTTAGACAGATGGTGCGACATCATACTGATCTCACAATTATTTCCGATACGATCACAAAGAGTGGTGACATCCATAGGTGGATTGGTACCTAGTAACTGTAGTACTTCTAGCTTTACTGGATGTGCCATGACTTTGAGCAACCGAGCGGCGTGCTGTAATTTATTCTTTGAAAGTGTTGCCTGAATGGTTTTCATAGTTTAAACATAAAACATTCTAACAAGTATTCAAGTGTTAAAGTAATAAATAGCTTGACGCATCATGTTTCTAAGAAAAAAAACCGTTGCTGTTGGAAGCAACGGTCCTGAATAGTCAGCCACAATTAGGTCATTAGACTACACTAGAACAATGCAGCTATTTGATAACTTGGAAAGTTTCTATTGCCCTTACTTCCTTTCCTTCGATACTTAATAGATATAGACCCGTATCAAGATTATCTAAAGCCATTCTAAAGCTGGAGTTACCAGCACCTTGCGGAATGAATTCTGAAGTTATACGCTTTCCGGAACTATCAAATATTACTATATCGAATTCTCCTTTTACGGGACTCTCTAGGTCAACTAACAAAAAATCCGATGTTGGATTGGGATAGACATGCAGTCTATTATTGCCAAAGATATCCGAGACTGAAGTTGTTATTCTGGACCTTAGACCTAGAGTACCATAGGTGTCCAAATTAAAGCTCGCAGAATTTCCACTTATAACCACAGGTCCTACTGTTCCCCATCCATCTAAAGTATCCCATCTTATGGGTTCCAAGCGATCTGCCAATATTTCATTAGGCGGAAGCACTTCATTAGCAGCATAAATAACTTGGAGATTTAGCTCCGGAGAACTTGTGTATTCTTGCTCAGTTACTATCCAAAATCTATCCACTGATTCCAAGCCAACATCACTGTTACCAATGTTAAGGTCAAAAATACCAAGAGGTAAAGGAATATTTTCTGAATTGGTTG
>CAYNJK010000296.1:0-4155 GCA_964397575.1 uncultured Saprospiraceae bacterium | reverse complement strand
TACTGGTTGGTGGTCTAGTATTTTATAGATAATGTCTTGTTTACTTAAGCGTTTATAGCCTTTGTGTTCTAGGGTTTCTGCTACTTCTTTTAGCTCAGGAACGAGCATTTCGTTTAATTGGAGAATGTCATACATGACTTCATGATATTGGTGAGATAAAAAAGAAAAGGTTTAAACTTGATATTGTGCTATTACTTGAAAAGTTGGGGCTAATAACTGGAAGGAAATCGTTGAATTGATAAGTTAGTAATGAACGATTTCGCTTGCAAATATATAATTTTCATAAACAATAAGAAATAGGTGCTTTCTTTTCTGGGTTTAGCCGACTTATTATTTATTTAATGAGCCCATTTTCCTAGTGGTTACTGGCTTATATTTGCCTCCATAAAACGAAATTATGCTAGAAGTTACGAGAATTCGGGCACAAAAGGACCTTATCACAGAGCGACTTCAGAAAAGAGGCTGGTCTTCAGATAAGCTTGGTATTCTGGATGATATTCTAAAAGTGGATGATAATCGTAAAAGTCTGCAGACAGAAAATGATGGATATCTGGCAGAAAGGAACAAGCTTTCTAAGGAGATAGGACAGTTTTTCAAAGCTGGAAAGCAAGACGAGGCCAATGCTGCTAAAGCACAAGTAGAGCAGATTAAGACTAAAATAGAGGCGACCGAAGAGCAACTTTCTTCAGCAGTAGCAAAGTTAGAAGCGCTTTTGCTGGAAGTACCCAATGTGCCTCATGACTCTGTGCCTGCCGGGGTCACAGAAGAGGACAATGAGGTCTACAAAGCCTGGTCTGCAGAGTTGCCAGACCTAGGCGCAGAAGCATTGCCCCACTGGGAATTAGCAACAAAGTATAATATTCTCGACATGAAACTCGGTGTCAAAATCACTGGAGCAGGCTTTCCGGTTTTTAGAGGAAAAGGATCCAGATTGCAGCGGGCACTCATTAATTTCTTCCTGGATGAAGCCAGCAAAGCCGGATATGAGGAGATAGTACCTCCTTTATTGGTCAATGCTGATTCTGCTAAAGCAACGGGACAGCTGCCTGACAAAGAAGGACAGATGTACTATGTAGAAAAGGACGATCTCTATCTCATCCCTACCGCAGAGGTACCTGTAACTAATATATACCGTGGAAATATCGTCAAAGAGTCCGATTTTCCTATCAAACTGACTGGCTATACCCAGTGCTTCAGAAGAGAAGCAGGCTCTTATGGTGCAGATGTAAAAGGTCTTAATAGAGTCCACCAATTCGATAAGGTGGAAATCGTGCAGTTTCAACATCCTGATAAGTCCTATGAGACGCTAGACGAAATGGTCCTTCATGTGGAGGGATTATTACAAAAATTGGAACTGCCTTACCGAATTTTGCGTTTATGTGGTGGTGATTTGAGTTTTGCCTCCGCCTTGACTTACGACTTAGAGGTGTATTCCGCAGCTCAGAAACGATGGCTAGAAGTCAGTTCTGTCTCTAATTTTGAGACTTTTCAAAGTAATAGACTGAAGTTAAGATACAAGGATGCAGATGGAAAAAAGCGCTTGGCTCATACTCTGAATGGCAGTGCACTTGCGCTGGCGAGAATTATTGCAGCACTCCTAGAAAACAATCAGACAGAAAAAGGCATACGCATACCTGAAGCTCTTAGAAGCTATACAGGATTTGATATGATAGATTAATATTTGAAATAAGAATTAAAGAAAATTAAAACACGAAAATTATGATGGGTTACATGATTATCATGGGAGTATTTACCGTAGCAGGTATGATTCTTAGTGGTAAATTGAAATCAGTATTTAACAAGTATAGTCAGTATGGCACATCTAGTGGTATGACTGGCAAGGAAATCGCAGAAGCGATGTTGTCTCATTATGGTATCACTGATGTAAAAGTAGTACCGGGAAAAGGCTCATTGACAGATCACTATAATCCTCAGACAAAGACGATTGCACTAAGTGAGCCTGTATATGGTAGTAGAAGTATCTCTGCAGCTGCAGTAGCAGCCCACGAATGTGGTCATGCCGTACAACATGCAACCGCTTATCCAGCACTGACGATGAGATCTAAGTTGGTGCCGATAGTTAGCTTTTCGGCCAAGGCGCAACAATTTGTTATGATGGGTATGATGGTAGGAATAGGCGCAAGTCTGGTCAGTCCTCAGCTCATGCTGGGTATCTTAGCAGCTACTTTTGGAGTGACAGCCTTATTTAGTTTTATCACTTTACCTGTAGAGTTTGATGCATCTAAAAGAGCCTTGGCATGGCTAGATGAAACTGGAGTAACCAAAGGAGCAGAATACGATGGTGCTAAGGATGCACTATGGTGGGCAGCGATGACTTATGTAAGTAGTGCTCTTATGGCTCTGGCTATGTTTCTCTTTTTTGCATTGAGATTTATGGGTCAGGACTAGAGAATTATATATGATAGGATATATAATAATAGTCGGCATATTCTCTTTGCTAGGCATGTATATGAGTCGCAAGCTCAAAAACACCTTCGTCAAGTATGGGAATATCAGAATGAATAATGGTATGACTGGGGCACAATTGGCTCAGGCCATGCTGAAGTACCATAATATCCATGATGTTAAGATTGTACCTAGTAAAGGGGCACTCACCGATCATTACAATCCACTGACTAAGACAATTGCACTTAGCGAACCAGTCTACAGCAGCATCAGTATCTCTGCTGGAGCAGTTGCTGCGCATGAATGTGGTCATGCGATACAGCATGCCAGCAAGTATCATGCAATGCACCTGAGATCTGTAATGGTGCCTTTTATCAAAGTTTCAGCCAGGATACAGCAATTCCTGTTCTTTGGTATTCTGATGGGTATCGGTACCAATATTATGAATAGTACTTGGGGATTAGGTATCCTAGCCGGCACTTTTGGAATGACAGCTTTGTTTGCGCTGGTCACCCTGCCTGTAGAATTCAATGCTTCAAAGCGAGCTTTGGAATGGCTGGATGATACAGACTTGCTGCAGGATGGTGTAGAGTACGAAGGTGCTAAAGAGGGACTCAAGTGGGCGGCGATGACCTACGTTGTAAATGCACTCAGTGCAATGGTTATTTTCTTATATTTCGGATGGAATTTGTTAACAAATTCTCGAAACAAAGAGTTAGCTTAATGGAAGCGAAGCTTTATTTTTTTAAAAAACGAAAAACGAAATTATGAGTGAAATGATAGATATGGCTTTTGATGAAGGAAGAGCCTCTATGGAAAAGGCACTCAATCATCTTAAGTCAGAACTGACCAAAGTCAGAACAGGGAAGGCCTCTGTGTCACTGGTGAAAGATATCATGGTAGAATATTATGGTAATCCCACGCCTTTAGCTCAGGTAGCCAACTTATCTACCCCAGACTCTAAAACTATTTCTATCCAGGCCTGGGAGAAAGGTATGCTCGCAACAATAGAGCAAGCTATCTTTGCAGCCAACATAGGCATCACACCGATGAATGACGGAGAGTTTATACGTATATCTATACCTCCTATGACTGAAGAGAGAAGGATAGAGATGGGGAAAAAAGCCAAAGCACTCGGCGAAGAAGCCAAGGTCAGTCTCAGAAATGAAAGGCAGAAGATTATGCAGATGATAAAGTCTGAAGTAAAGGATGGCTTTCCAGAAGATGCGGGTAAGAAGAAGGAATCAGATGTAGAAGGTATAGTAAAAAAATATGCCGATGATGTACAGAAGCTAGTCGCCGCTAAGGAAGCGGATGTGATGAAGGTCTAGTACAGCACGAGGTTAGAATAAAGAGAAGCGAGGTCATATTGGCTTCGCTTTTTTTTGTGAGAGTATTAACGGTTAGTCTGACTTTTATAATGTCGGAGACGACAAGCTAGTATTTATATTCTAAAGTAGAGGATTGTTTCTTGCTAATGCCCATTTTGATTTTTAAATTGATTGTGACTAAACGACAAAGCAAAGTCTGCATTATTCATCAAATCAATTAGTCATGAGCAAATTCCACCACCCACTTGTAATCGTCTTCTTTTTTATTGCTTGCTTTCCGCTGTTTTCTCAAGTTCAACTTAGTGAACTGGGATTAAATACTGAAAGATTCTTTTCGAATAAAGGTTGGGTCTTTGAAAATGAAAATGGAGAACTTAGTTATCTGATTGAGAGAGAAGCAGGTGAGGTCAATATTTAT
>CAYNJK010000295.1:0-4164 GCA_964397575.1 uncultured Saprospiraceae bacterium | reverse complement strand
AGCAAAACCGAGTTAGAAAGTTACCTGCAAAAAAAGAGCCCTACACCTGGAGGTGTAGGGCTAGTCCTATCTTAGGTGCTTTCGGTTTAGGCGTTGGGGATTCTTAGCTTCTGCCCCGGAAATATCATATTTGGGTCTTTCAGCATAGGCTGGTTGGCCTCAAAGATGAGTTTATATTTCATAGGGTCTCCATAGATGTTGTTCGCTATTTTGGACAATGAATCACCAGACTTTACTTCATACAGTTGTGCCGCTGGAGCAGAGGCTGGTTCTTCAGCGACACCACCTCCAATAACTGAAATTCTGTCATCTATAGCACCGACACCGTCCATATTTCCAAGGATAAGAATGGCTTTCTCTCTGTCAGCTTCTGATCTTGCTTCACCCCATATCTTTACCACATCGTTTTCTATTTCGACATCTACATTCGAAACATTAACACCGGCACCTTCTATAATGCCTTCGAGCAAGCCTTCCTGTCTTTCCCTCATGGCAACATCACTTTTTTCCTTTTCAGCATATTTTGCTGTTTTGTTTTTCAATAGGCCAGAACCTGCATTTTTAATAAAATTGAATAAACCCATTTAAAGATTTTTGAATTGTTTAAAATAGTTACGTTAGAACTAACCTTTATATGTTGGCAAAAAGTTCTATAACTAGGATTTATTCTCCAGAAAACTGAAAGCAGCTCAGAGTTTTGTTATCAGAATAGCATTATATTTGTTGATACTTAGAAAATGAAGCTTTTACAGTACCTCATATTAACTATTCTAATTGCTAATGGCAGTATGCCTTTGGTTCAGGATATAGCCTTATCAACAGGTAATGAGCAACTGATTAGCTTTTTTGGTTCTGATACGGTAACAGACGATCAGCAAGAATCAGACAGCGAAGATGTTTCTGATGATGATTTGGTCGATTCTGAAAAAAACCATTCAGTAGAACCCAAGCCTTACGACAATACTACAAAGAACTCTCCTGCCAAAGGAAGTTTCGTACATTTTACGTCAAGCACAGCCTATAATTATAGTCTAGGTGACTGGGTAATTCTTTCAGAAAATAGTTCCGTCCATATAACTAGCAGTCTACTCAGACAGTGCTACTACTCTAAGAACCCTTCGGGACTTTACTCCTAATCATCGGATTAGTCAGCATACTTTAAGACATTAAATAGCTGATAATATTTGACTTATATCCTCTAAGTCAGGCAATTACACATTAAGAATATAATCTATGTGTTCCAATTATATATTTAGAAAATACATAAACACTATAAAACAATGCAAAGCAACGGATTAATTAAAGTCTTTCTCGTACTACTGGTACTGGTGAGTTTGCTGCAGTTATTTTACATGCTTCCTACCAGAAAGGTGGAAGCCAATGCAGTAAGTTATGCAGAACAATATGTAGCTGACAATCCTAATTTGGATGCCTATCAAGCTAGAAAAGACGCAAAGTTTAAGTACTTAGATTCTATCTCCTCAGAAAATATTTTTTCTATTCCTCTTCTGGGTTCATTCACTTATAATGAGCTGAAGTCAAGACAACTGGCTTTGGGGCTGGATCTTAAAGGAGGTATGAGTTCTGTTCTACAAGTAGATCTAAAAGAAATGCTAGAGACTCTATCTAGAAACAGTAGAGACGCAGCATTTAATAATGCTCTAGCAGAAGCAGAAGCAGCACAGACTGATTCAGATTCTGACTTTATCAGTCTCTTTGGACAGGCCTATGCCAAGCAGCCAGACAAGAAGAAACTGTCTTATATCTTTAGAAGAGATGGGTCTATGCAAGATCTTATAAATACTGAATCTTCTGATGGAGAGGTTATCAGAATCCTTAGAGAAAAAGCTGACGAAACAGTAAATCTTACTTTCAAGATGCTTAATGAAAGAATAGACAAGCTAGGGGTAACCCAACCGAATGTATCACTGGATGATTCTAGAGATCTGATATTGGTAGAGATGCCAGGTATAGAAAACCCAGAGAGAGCCAGATCGTTCTTACAAGCAAGTGCAGCTCTGGAATTCTGGGATACCTACAGGACTTCTGATAACAATATGTTGGCCAAATTCCAACAAGCTGATGAAATGCTTAAAGGTGGCAGCCAAGTTGTAGACAATACACCTGTCATGGATACAGTATGGACAGAAACCGTTGATTCTACTGGTAATCTTACAGGAGAATCTACTTTCCAACTTGTAGAAAGAGCACCTGACCAGTTTGCTAATCAAGGTCCTTTACTTAGCCTGTTGTCTCTTAACCAAGGTAACCTTCCTCAAGCTAATATGGGTACTGTGTCTAGAAATAAGAAGAATACGGTTATGGAAATGCTGGGCAGACCAGAAATCAAAAGTTTGTTTCCAGCTGACTCAAAGTTTTTGTGGGGAAGAAAACCAGAAAACGACCCTGAGTCTGGAAAACCGACTAAAAACTATTCACTCTATCTTATAAAAAAGATTCCTGGTACTGAGAAACCAGCACTGGAAGGAGATGTGATTGTAGATGCTTCTCATTCTCCAGACCCAGCCACAGGTGAAATGACAGTAAATCTGTCTATGAATAATAATGGCGCTCAGAAGTGGGCCGAGATGACTACCAAAGCAGCCAATAATGGTAACAGAGAAGTGGCCATCTGTATAGATAATGAAGTCATTTCAGCACCTAGAGTAAATGGTCCTATACCAGGAGGACGTACACAGATTACGGGTAACTTCTCAGTACAGGAGGCCTCTGATTTCAGTAGCCTACTAGAAATAGGTAAGTTACCTGCCAATGTAAAGATTATCCAAGAGTCTACAGTAGGGCCTTCACTAGGAGCCAAGAATATCAGCAGTTCTATTAGATCATTGATAGTAGGGGTAGGATTAATCTTACTTTTCATGGTGTTCTACTACAGCGGTGCTGGTCTGATATCTATTCTTGCACTATTACTTAACATGTTTTTCATCTTTGGTGCACTTGCATCTTTCGGTACTGTACTGACCTTACCGGGAATAGCAGGTATCGTACTTACAATCGGTATGGCCGTAGATGCTAACGTAATCATCTATGAAAGGATAAGAGAGGAATTACGAGCTGGCAAGTCCTTGCTGGCCTCTATCAGTGATGGGTTCCGACATTCTTATTCGGCGATCATAGATGCCAACGTTACGACCTTACTTGTTGCTTTCGTCCTTGCTTATTTTGGGATGGGACCTATCAAGGGATTCGCAGTAGTACTTATCATCGGTGTATTGGCTTCATTATTTACAGCAGTACTTATCGGTCGATTGATGATAGATTGGTGGACCAAGGGAGACAGAAATCTGGCTTTCTGGACAGGTGCTTCTAAGAATGCTTTTGCCAATCTGAAAATCGATTGGATAGGAAAGAGAAAGATTGCTTATATCTTTTCTGGTACTTTGATTCTTGCAGGTCTTGTTTCAATGTTTACAAAGAACTTTGACCTTGGTGTAGATTTCAAAGGAGGATATTCTTACAATATTGAATTTCCTGAAGGAACTGATATAGACAGAGAGTCACTGGAAAGTGGACTGACGACAACCTTCGGTTCTAAGCCAGTTGTAAAGGCTGTAGATACTAAAAACACATTTAATGTTGTAACAGATTACTTGGTTAATGATACCGACCCTAATGCAGCCGATAATGTAATCAAGAAATTACACGAGGGTATTGTTGCTGTTACTGGTAGTACTGTCTCTTTTGACAAATTTAAGTTGACAGATACAGCGGGCATGGCGCATGTCACAAGTTCTAGTAAAGTAGGTCCTACCATTGCAGATGATATCAAGAAGAGTTCCTTCTATGCCGGTACGTTTGCTTTGTTATTAATCTTCCTTTACATCTTCATGCGATTCAGTAAGTGGCAATATAGTTTAGGTGCTGTAACAGCACTTTTCCATGATACCTTAGTTGTACTTTCTGTATTCTCTATACTGCATGGGATAGTGCCTTTCTCTTTGGAGATAGACCAGGCTTTTATTGCTGCCATTCTGACTGTTATCGGTTACTCTATAAATGATACCGTGGTCTTGTTCGATAGAATCAGAGAATTCTTAGGCATCTATCCTAAGAAAGATACGGATAGCATCTTGAACATGGCGATAAACAGTACTTTCTCTAGAACGATTATTACTTCGATCACAACTTTAATCATGGTAACAC
>CAYNJK010000294.1:0-4182 GCA_964397575.1 uncultured Saprospiraceae bacterium | reverse complement strand
GGTTGCAACCCTAAGGAATTACCACATAGATATACGTAAGGTGTCCCATTTTTTCTTTTTGGCAAATGAAATCTTGCTCTAAATTTAGCTAGGTCATCTTCTTTATCCATTGCCTGTGCAAAGGACAGCTCCGTAGAATACTCCATTATCACTCTATTCCAATTCTATTTCTTAATGCTATATCTTCTTCAGCACCCAGCCATCTGAGCACATTATCGTACCACAGCTCATCTCTTTGATCATGTGTCAATATGTTTTCATCTACCGCCAAGTCAAGCAACTTACCAGGATAGCTTGATTGTGCATCACTTTCCATCTCACCTAAGGGATAAGGATCATCCAAGCCTATCAGAATTTGATCTGTGCCACCCAATCGTTTCACCATAAGATCCAGAGAAAAAGTATCATGCACTAAAGTGTCAAAGAAAATATTTTTATGACCTACAGCCTTTCGTGGATGTGTCATTCCTTCAAAGAGATCGGGTCGACCATCAAAGCCTTGGATCCGTCTGCCCAAATTAATCTGAGCCAGCTGCCCACCATGTGCAAAACAAACTCGTATATCAGGAAATTTTTCTTGATATCCTTGCAAGGTATAGAAATGATAAGCATCTGCACATTGTGCTAACATCCATACCAAATGAAAACGCCAGGCTGTATTTTCTAGTTTAATAAATTTTTCTCCATCATAAGGATGTATTTCTATAGCCAATTTATATTCATTGGCTAGTTCTAAGATAGGCAGTATATCTTGATCAAAAATACAACGCCAAGTACCTACAGAATCCATAAAATGTGTAGGTAGACACATTACTTTTAGGCCTAACTCTTTTACACATCTTTCCATTTCCCATAAGGCACCACGTACAAACCCAGAGTGCACCACAAAGCCACAAGTGAATTTTTGGGGATGATCATCTTGGACACGTGCATTAAAATCATTTTGGAAACGCAAGACTTTTTTCATTTCCTCCAGACGGAGTCCATTGCCATATAACTGAGAAAGATTCAAAACAACGGCGTGATCGATATTATTTTTATCCATCCACTCCAGTTTTTCATTGAGAAAGAAACTGGAATCAGTTACTGGCCTTTTCCACCCTTTCTGCAACATGTGCTTCCTATCCTCATCTACCCAAAAGATTTCCTTTTCCTTCATGAAAGAAGGAATATCCTCAGGATAAGGTAACAGATGTGAATGACCGTTTATGCGCATATTACTTGAAGTGTATTGTTGGCTTAATTTCTATTGACTAAATTCCCTACGCCTGAAATCTTTTTATGGATCTCAGGACGACCTATATATTTCACATCCCCAACACCTGACAATTTTACATCCAACTTATCTGATACATTTACAAAAGCATCACCTACGCCTGAGATATTTATTGTAGCGGAAACAACTGATTTTTCTCTTTGGTTTACACCTCCAGCTCCCGAGATATTTACATCCAGCTTGTCTGTAACATTTAGATAAGCATCACCTACACCAGAGATATTCACCGAAGCGGAAGTGATATCTACTTCTTTTAGATTGATATCTCCAGTACCTGAAATAGTTACATTCACGCTACCTGCGGAACGTCCCTTAAGGTCTATATCTCCAGTTCCTGAGCAAGATATTCTAGCATCACTTAGATATGCTAAGCCTTTATAATCTCCAGTACTTGAGGCAGATAGACTAGTGATTTCTGGGACTCGTATATCTACTCGGGAATCTCCTGAGTTGGAAAATGATTTATTGACATGTGAGATTGTCAATATACCTCTACTCACTTTGAAGTTGTAGAATTCAGCGATGTTGTCATCTGTATACAGCCTGACAGAAGCCTTCGAATCTACCTTCAGATTGACATCAAGTGTGGTCTTATTATTAATTCCTGTAAACGGTTCTACCGAAATTACCTTATCAATAATATTTCCTGACCCCCTTGTCTGTGGGCCCATAGAGCCACAAGACAATAATATTAAAGTCAGGAGAAATAAAAAATACCAACTAATTGTTTTCATAACTAAGGTGCTTATCTATGTAAAATTGATACAAACATTTTTTGGTTCTGTAAAAAATCTCAATGCTTCCTCACCTCCTTCTCTGCCAACTCCAGAACTTTTCATCCCACCAAAAGGGGTTCTCAAATCTCTTTGCAGCCAAGTATTGACCCAGATGATTCCCGACTCTATCTTTCTTACCATTCTATGTGCCCTACTGATATGCTCCGTCCATAAGGTACAAGCTAAACCATAGTCCGTAGAATTTGCATACGACAATGCTTCTTCCTCAGTATCAAAAGGCATTATGGTAACTACAGGCCCGAAAATTTCTTCCTTATTGGTTCTGCAATCAGGTGGCAAACCTTCTATAATAGTAGGCTCTATATACCAACCCTTCTCATGGCCGGGGGGATGTACTGCTGAGCCACCAGCAAGTATAGTTCCTCCTTCCTCTTTCGCTAAGTCGATATAAGATAGTATTTTTTTATAATGTGCTTCTGAAACTATGGCTCCAACTTTAGAACTTTTTTCTTGGGGTGGGCCCACCTTCCTTTCTTTAGTCAAGGCGACAAAATCTTTTTTGAATCTATCATACAGTGGTCGTTCTACTAATATGCGAGACCCACAAAGACAAATCTGTCCTTGATTGGCAAATGACGATGCCACTGTCGTTTTGAGCATTTTATCATAGTTGCAGTCAGCAAAGATGATATTCGGATTTTTACCACCCATTTCCAATGACACTTTCTTAAACATAGGAGAAGCTACTCTAGCTATTTCTTTTCCGACTCTGGTGCTCCCCGTAAATGAAATTGCTTTTACACCAGGATGTTTAACCAGTTCTGCACCTACTTTTATACCGTCACCATGCACTATATTAAGCACACCAGGAGGCAACCCAGCTGCTATACAGAGTCCAGAGAGCAGAAACGCTGTCATCGGCGTTACTTCTGAAGGCTTGGCTACAACTGTGTTACCAGCTGCCAATGCTGGCGCTATTTTCCACGTAAATAAATATAAGGGCAGATTCCATGGAGAAATGGTTCCCACCACACCAAGAGGTTGTCGCAAGGTATAATTGATAGCATCAGTCATCTCGTGAGATTGAGATGAAAATTGGGTTATCGCTTGCGCAAAAAACTTAAAATTGGATGCAGCACGTGGAATATCTACTCTACGAGCTAAGGCTAGAGGCTTACCATTATCTAAAGATTCTGCTTGTGCTAATTCTTCAGCATGCTCTTCTATCAACCGAGAAATAGCTAATAGATAATCACTCCTTTCCTGAATGGACAATCCAGACCAATGAGGAAACGCATCCTTTGCTGCTTTATAAGCCATCTCTAGATCTCTACTATCTGAATCAGGAGCTTGGGCATATACAGCGCCTTTAGATGGATCCCATACGGGTAAAGTTTCTCCAGACACTGAAGCAAGTAACTCTCCACCGATATAGTTACTTATCTGCTTCATATTATTTTTTCATACTGCTGTAATGGAAACCCAACTGATTATTTATTTCATCTGGCAACTCAGGAAGATCAGATCGAGGAATGAGCAATGAAGAAATATTATGCAGATCTCTGAATACCTTGTGCTTCTCTGCTGTCTCTACCAAATACTTATGCCCCGAAGAACCACCTGTTCCAACTTTATTACCTATCATACGCATGACCATCTGTGCATGTCTGTATCTCCAGTTGGTGAGTAATTCATCTATATTCATGAGTTCCATCAGGAGATTGTATGGTGTAGTCAGAATAGGTTTTTCTCTGTATAGATTTATTAACAAAGCAGCTAGCGTGGCTTTATAAGATAGGCGTTTCTCTCCATTTTCTACAGCTTTGTTATGGTCGTTTTCATCCAGTACTTGTTTGAAATAGGTATTGGTACTGCCTAGCATTTTTAGACGCATTTCTTTCATCTTGGGAGAAAGGTATTCTGTTGCTGAAATAGCATCTTTTTCAAAAGCCAACATCTTTTCCACCGCAGCCTGGTAAGAACTTAGGAAATCAAAATCTTTAAACTCCAAGAAAGGAATACGTTCCAGCCACGCTTCTACGAGCTCAAACAAGCTGCCTTCAGTTTCTATCTTGGTCAGCTCTGTTTTCTGTTCTTCTGTAAATACGATCTTATAAGAATGTCCATTGTAGGTCATCCTATCCTGCTCTCTGAGTCCAAGAGTAGACT
>CAYNJK010000293.1:0-4182 GCA_964397575.1 uncultured Saprospiraceae bacterium | reverse complement strand
GTTGCCCTGCTGGACAAGATTATGTACTACATTGTAAAGAGGAAAGGGAAGCAAGTAAGACCGATTATGGTTTTTCTTAGTGCCCGTATCTGGGGACAACCCAATGAGAGTACTTATAGAGCTGCCTCATTTATAGAATTGCTGCATACAGCTACGCTGGTTCATGATGATGTCGTAGATGATTCTTATCAGCGTAGAGGATTCTTTTCTATTAATGCGCTTTGGAAAAATAAAATTGCCGTGCTGGTCGGCGATTATCTCTTGTCAAAAGGCTTGCTGCTGGCGTTAGACAACAAAGAATACAATCAGCTCCATATCGTTTCTAAAGCGGTAAAGGACCTCAGTGAAGGAGAGCTTCTGCAAATAGAGAAGGCCAGAAGATTGGATATAGAAGAAAGTATCTATTATGATATCATCCGCCAGAAAACGGCCTCGCTGATCGCCTCAGCTTGCAGCGCAGGTTGTGCATCCGTCACAGATGATGAAGAGACTATAGAGAAGATGCGCCTTTTTGGAGAAACACTAGGTATCGCTTATCAGATTAAGGATGATCTATTTGACTATGGTGATGCAGCTATCGGCAAGCCAACTGGTATAGATATAAAAGAAAAGAAAATGACACTTCCTCTTATCTATGCCCTCTCACAGGCAAGCAAAAGAGAAAAGAGATTTATCATCAACAGTATCAAAAAGAAAAGCACCGACCCTAAAGTTATCAGAGAAGTTATTTCGTTTGTCAAATCCAAAGGCGGACTAGAGTATGCTACAGAGGCTATGCTCACTTATAGAAATAAAGCAATGACTCTCTTAGACAGTTTTCCTCAGAATGAAGGCACTGCAAGCATGCGGCAATTGGTGGATTTTGTTATAGATAGAAAGAAGTAAGCTTAGAAATTACTGCATCAACCATTCATAAAGAACATCCAACTCATCATAACTCTTTACCCCTACCTTTTCTTCTTCACCGCCTTGGATAACGATGCCGTTGTCAGGTAGACGGTCGAGCTGCTTTACATCATAATTACAGATATCAAGATATAGATTGCATCCTGGTGCATGATTTTCTACAGCAGACAAGGCATTCAATTCGGAATGATCTGTAATAACTGTAATGTAATTACCAGCAGGTAGACCTTTCAGTGCTTCATCAAATGGCACGCGAAAGAAAGTTTCCTTATTCATCGGTAGACTGCTGTACATATTGCTGAGGATGTGGCCATCTATGCCTTCCAAAAACTCCAAAGCGTTAGCCTCTAATAGCGTACTGGGACCTTCTACCCATTCTATGATTTCTGAGATTTTTTCCCATGGCAAGAAGTATTCAGAATCTTGGTTCATATTGAAGGACAGATAATCTACTCCCCAAGCTGCGAAATATCTAGCATCGGTGAGGTTGGTAATATTCTGTACGAGGACTTTTCTGTTTAGCACTGAAAATGAGTTAGGACTGGAAAAATAGTATTAAGTAATTTGCTGCTAATTAGTCGCTGAAGATAAAAAACCCATAGCCGCCTGGATCTCGGATGATAATATTATCGACGATACCTTCTTTATTGAAATGTGTAATTTCCTCTGTTATAGGTACCTCTGCTTTACGGATGTTTTCGATGACCTTAAGATTGCCTTTGCCATTAAAAAAAGTCATAGACGGACTAAAGAACAGATGCGGACAAGTCTGCGGTCGCATCAGAGCGAGTGGGAAGCCATCAGCATTGCCCATAGCAACAAAGCCTTTGTCTAGCTCTCCCATTTGTATTTTGAACCCCAAGGAAGACCAGATGTCATGGGACTTTTGCATATCAGAAGCTTCCATGTTTATACCGTAAAAGTTACCAGTCATACCGAAAGCTGCCTCAGGAAAATGATATTCAAATGGTGCCTCCTCTTCCATCAGATAAATCCAGCAACCGTTGAGATCATTAAGTAAGTAGCCATTATCTATGCTATGGACTATTGTAAGTTTTTCCAACTCTTGTACTTCGCTTTTCCAGGAAGCTTTATACATCTTTACTCCTGGACGGGCATACCGGTCAGGATTTATTTCTATGATAACCTTCCCATCTGTAACCAGCGTAGGAGAGTTTGCGGAAATCACTTCATAATTGAGTTTTTTGTAGAACTCTAGGCTTTCTTCCAGATTGTTTGTAGGTGTATGGACGATTGTGGACATAGCTGCTGTGGTAGATTGTGAATCTGGTACTAAGGGCACTAAGGCCATAAAAATAATGAGCAGATAATGGGTCATGATACCAGACTAGATTAAGTTGTTTTTCATATTACTCTTGCTAATATAAAAACATCTTGGCAGCTTAGTCTACAAGAACAGCATCAGTGAGTAGATACATCAGTCGATTGATATCATCATCATTGAGTTTTAGCTTGCCTCTGAGGATGACTTGTTCAGCACTATATTCTACGCCTTCCACAGCTTCTACCTCCATAACGGTTTCTGGTCCAGCGCCTCCACAGAAGAAGCACATATTGTATGGGAATGCGGAAAGGATAAACTCTTTGTGAGACTTATAGCCTTCCACAGGAATGATATAGCCTTTCACTTCCACTTCTTTGCCATCGAGTTTTTTGATAGGGTCGCTGAAGACAGGGATATCTATTTTGAAACCCATGAGTTCATCATACTTTTTCTTATAAGTAATCTTACCTAGAGTCTTCCAGAGACTTTTCTTGGGTGCTTCTGCAGGTGCTTCTTGGGCTACAACAGAAAAGCTGATACCAAATAGTAAGATTGCCAGCGATATGTATTTTAAAGTCACATTCATCATTTTAGTATTTCTATCAGTTCACTTTGTGTCAAGGTATAGATAAGACCAGAAGGATCTCCTTTTTGTATGTTCAGTATGCCTTTTAGAACAACTTTATTGGTTGTATGTTCTAGCTTGGTTCCACCCGACATAAATACCTGCATAGCAGATTCTGGTCCTGCGGCACCGCAGAAAAAGCACATGTTTTGTGGATATCTGGAAAACATAAAGTGGGACTGTTTAGCTGTTGCATCCAGTGCAATCATGTAGCCTCTGATTTCTATTTCCTTGCCGTCCATGGCTTCCACCACAGGGGTTGGAGTAGCGGTTTTGATGACCATACCCATCATATCATCAAATTTAGATTCTATATTGACCATGGCTAAGGTGTTCCATTGGTCAAAAGACCGTTCTTGTGCTTGTACGCCAAGCAGAACTGATGATATACATAGTAGTGTAAGAATAAAGCTTTTCATAGCTCAATAAGTGACCCTAAAAATGCAAAGAAAGTAACGGATTTTGGGTTAAACTTTTGTGAAAGACCCACAATAGCAGCTCAGAGACCTATTTACGCAAGCTAATCTTGTCCAAATCCTTATAAGATACAGCGAACCTACAGTTTTAGATATATTTACACAGCAAAGAAACAGCGAGTGACCAGATGAATATAAAAGACCTCTTACTTGACCAGAAACTAGAATTTCTAAGTCTGACCGATTTCATTCTGAATGCCTTATTGGCAGCCTTGCTATCATGGATTCTGAGTCTTTTCTATCGGAAATATGGACTTTCCGTAAGTAATAGACGGCAATTTGCCAATAACTTCATGCTATTGGCACTGAGTACGATGCTAATTATCTTTATAGTAAAGTCCAGTATTGCACTGTCTCTTGGACTAGTGGGCGCCTTGTCTATAGTAAGATTTAGAGCAGCCATAAAAGAACCAGAGGAGCTGACTTATCTCTTTTTAGTCATAGGTATAGGTCTCGGAATGGGGGCTAATCAGCCAGCCATTACTGTTGTAGGTTTTGTTCTGATCCTTGCGTTACTCTATATTCAAGTCAGCATGCGGAAAAGAAGAGCCTACGATATGGACAACCAGATGGTGGTCAATATTTCTTCGCAATCACTTTCTGAAACTGCAGTGAATCAAGCCATGTCAGAATATTTTCCTGACGTCGAATTACGACGTATGAGTATGAACAAGGGCAAACTCTTTATGACCTATGTGGTGAATGCTACCCAGTTCGATCAGCTGACGCAGACCAAAAGCAGCCTTCTGGCTTTGGATTCTGAATTGGAATTTTCCTTTGTGGACAATAAGAATATGATAGGTTGATAAGAATAATCTACATACTGATTTTTGTTTGTGTCATAGGGCAAAAAAACTTGCTTCTTGCGCAGGATGTCAGACTAGAGAGTG
>CAYNJK010000292.1:0-4182 GCA_964397575.1 uncultured Saprospiraceae bacterium | reverse complement strand
TTCTTCTGCTGTCGGCTCAGGAGCCTTTTCTTCAGCAGGTGCTTCAGGAGCTTTTTCTTCTACTGCAGGCTCTGGTGCCTTTTCTTCAGCAGGTGCCTCAGGAGCTTTTTCTTCTACTGCTGGAGCAGCCTCTTCAGCTGGCGCTTCTGTATTTTCTCTAAAAGCTTCTGCTGCTTCAGCATCTGCTTTTGGCTTCGCTGCTTTTATCTCACCAGAGACCATTTTCCAGAACTCTTCCTTCTTCTTCTTGGTTTCTTCTACTCTAGCAGCAATTTTTGCTTCTTTCGCTTCTATCCATTCGTTATACATTTCCAGCGCTTTCTCTTCAGAGAGGGCACCTTTGCCGACGCCTCTCATAAGGTGTTTTTTGTAGTATACACCTTTGAATTTCATGATAGCTCTAGCAGTATTGGTCGGTTGAGCACCTTTCATCAGCCACTCGTAAGCCTTATCTCTGTCCAATTCTATGGTCGCAGGGACCGTATTTGGATTATAAGAACCTATGTTTTCTATAAATTTACCGTCTCTTGGAGCTCTTGCGTCTGCTATGACGATATGATAAAAGGGATTTTGTTTTCTACCTCTACGGGCAAGTCTAATTTTTACTGGCATATTAGGTTAAAATTTACGTGGTTAAGCCATTCCAGATTATGCTGTACATCAGATATCTGAATTTTAACGGGTGCAAAGATATTACTTTATTAACAATTTGCAATTAGTTAGTGCATTAATAATTGTAAGGAAATGACTTGGTCTTAGAGGCACTTAGGTATCTTTATGCATTCTTATCATCTTCATTAAGAAAGAAACAGAGCTATTAAGACTAAGAAAAAACCCACCAAGAAGAAGATAACGCCTCTGATGAGTCAGTACTTCGAAGTAAAGCAACGATATCCAGATGCGATATTGTTGTTTCGAGTTGGAGACTTTTATGAGACCTTTGGTGAAGATGCTGTAACTGCCTCTCAGATTCTAGGCATTGTTCTCACCAGCAGAAATAATGGTGGCTCTGATATAGAACTAGCAGGATTCCCTTATCATTCTCTGGAGGTCTATATGCCTAAGCTTGTAAAGGCTGGATATCGGGTAGCTATTTGTGAGCAACTGGAAAAACCTAGTAAGGAAAAGAAAATAGTTAAGCGGGATGTAACAGAGGTGGTAACGCCAGGTGTAACTACTAATGCTTCTATCTTGAACTCTGGGCAGAACAACTTTTTAGCCAGCATTTTTGTGCATAATGATTTGGTGGCCATAGCCTTCTTGGATATTTCTACTGGAGAATTTATAGTACATGAGGGTCATCCCAATTCTATATCGAAACTACTTCAAAGTTTAAAACCCAACGAAATCCTTTTTTCAAAGGGTCAGCAAGCAGAATTGGATAATTTCTTTGATGAAGATATATATCGTTATGGACTAGACGAATGGTTTTACGAAGCGGAATACAACAAAGAACTCCTGCTGAAGCATTTCAAAGTACTCTCTCTAAAAGCCTATGGTATAGCAGAAAGACCATTTATGCAGATTGCAGCAGGTTCCATTTTACATTATCTATCTACCATAAAGCAAGGTAAAATCTCTCATATCCAGAGACTGACGAGAATAGAGTCAGATAGATACATTTGGATGGATAAATTTACTATTCAGAATTTAGAACTAGTAAGGAGTAATCATCATTCTGGCACCTGTCTCAAAGAAGTTATAGACCATACGAGTAGTCCGATGGGAGCTCGATTGCTGGACAGGTGGATAGTGTTACCGCTCAAGTCTGTGCAGACAATTACAGAACGACAAAATCGAGTAGAGTTTCTATTAAGCAATGATACCATAAGAGAACAACTCAAGCTACATCTAAAATCTGTCGGGGATCTAGAAAGATTGACTTCCAAAATTCCACTGCGAAAAATAAATCCTAGAGAATTCCAAGCCATATCATATGCGGTAGATAAAATTTCTCAAATAGAAATCCTTTTCCAACAAAGCAATAGTCAGGATATAAATTCTTTTATGCAGCAGCTTAAAGACTGCGCAGCGCTGAAAACACTTATAGCTAATACTCTGGTCGAGGATGCACCTATCAGTCTGGCCAAAGGTTCTGTCATAAAGGTGGGCTGGAATAAGGAACTAGATGAATGGAAGGATGTTGCAAATAATGGAAAAGAACTGCTGGCTGGATTACAAGCAGAAGAATCTGTCCGAACCGGCATTACCTCATTGAAAATAGGTTTTAATAATGTTTTCGGGTATTACTTAGAGGTTACTAATAAATATAAAGCGCAGGATTTAATTCCTGATGATTGGACTAGAAAGCAGACACTAAAGAATGCTGAACGGTATATTACGCCTAAGCTTAAGGAGCTGGAAAAGAAAATACTTCAAGCGCAAGAGCAGATTGATATTCTAGAGGATCAGTTGTATCAGGAGCTTATAGATAAGGCGATCGTACATGTAGACACCTTGTTGCACAATGCTAGGATCCTAGCTGAATTAGATTGCTACAGTTCTTTTGCACATCTTGCCGAGTACTGGAAGTACGTCAAGCCTAACATCGACGAAAGCTTTGTCATAGACATAAAAGAAGGCCGCCACCCAGTTATCGAAACACAACTCCCTGCAGATAAGCCATATGTGCCCAATGATGTATATCTGGACAGAGAAACTCAGCAAATTATCATGATTACAGGCCCTAATATGTCTGGTAAATCTGCGGTCCTGCGTCAGACGGCCTTGATTGCCTTACTTGCACATATGGGTTCCTTTGTGCCCGCGAGCTCTGCCCAAATAGGAATTGTAGACAAAATATTTACGAGAGTCGGGGCTTCTGATAATATCTCTAGTGGCGAGTCTACTTTTATGGTAGAAATGAATGAGACAGCTACCATCCTAAATAATCTATCACCAAGAAGCCTGATACTATTAGATGAGATAGGTAGAGGAACCAGCACCTATGATGGTATCTCTATTGCCTGGTCCATTGCAGAGTATTTGCATAAAGAAGAAGGACCTAAACCCAAAACACTTTTTGCTACGCATTACCATGAGCTGAATCAACTGGCTCAATCATTTTCCCGTATTAAGAACTTCAATATAACCACCAAAGAGGTAGGAGACGAAATTATCTTCCTTAGGAAACTTATAGAAGGTGCCTCCGAGGCTAGCTTTGGAATCCATGTAGCACAACTGGCAGGGATGCCATCAGCCGTCATATCCAAAGCCAAAGTATTGCTCCAAACTCTAGAAGCGAAATCCATAGAAGAGAACAAACAAGTAAAAGAAATTCTAACCAACTCTTCAAAAGCACCGACACATCAGTTGAGTATTTTTGACGAATCTAGTGTTCAGCATAAAGAATTGACAACTCAGTTGCGTAAGCTCGATTTGCAAGCCATGACACCAATAGAGTGCATGCTAAAGCTTAAAGAACTGATAGATTTTATCAGCAAGTAACCGAATTGCGTTCTCGGCTTATTTTGTTACCATTATTCTTTCTAAAGCCAACTTGTCACCTGCTCTCAACTCCACAAAATAAATGCCTGCAGCTAATTCACTGACATCTAGTTCCATTCGGAATTCTTTGGTGTTCACCTGAGAAAGGACATTCCTCTGACCCAACATGGAAATAAGACTCACTTGTATATCTGTAGCAGAATCCAAAGTAGCCGTGATGACTGTCTGATGAGAAGCAGGATTAGGACTTAAAGTAAAGTTGCTTAGTCCCGCAATTTCATTTGTAGAGGAAACGCTACTTACCGTAAATGTTTCAGAGAGAATACAACCATTATTATCGGTTACAGTTACCTCGTAGTCACCTGCACCGAGGGCACTACCATCACCACCATCTTCCCAGGTAATATCGTAGCTGCCAGTGCCACCATTGATTTCCAGTACAATGGCGCCGTCAGAATTGCTAGAGGAAGCATGTGTTATAGTTGCGTTCATACTTAATGGTTCTGGTTCAGATATACTGAAACTGAGCTCCGCTTGCATACCTGTTATATCGGTTACAATCACAGAGTAATTTCCTGCGGTCAGATTTGTTATTGCGGACCCAGTAAGTGCGGTGTCTGACCACTCATAGCTGTAGTCAGAAAGACCACCCATAGAACTGATAACTGCCGTTCCATCATTCACTCCTGCACAACTTATGTTTGTAAATTCTATATCAGAATGCAATTGTGCAAC
>CAYNJK010000291.1:0-4211 GCA_964397575.1 uncultured Saprospiraceae bacterium | reverse complement strand
AGGTTCTTGAGTAGTACTTTTCTGACTTATACAGGATAGAGATATCCCTATCATAATTAGGCTAAGAATTATATTTTTCATACTAATGGAAATTTGATTAAATGAAATAAATATAATCATTAATCAAAAAGTAAAAAGCCAAATCATTTTCCTCTTCTAATAAGTTCCCGTACTTATTTATTGACCTAATCTATAACCAACTTATTAATTTTTTCAGATCCATCTGCTCTCACTCGTACACTGTAAAAGCCAGACGGTAGCTCTCTTAGGTCTAGTTCGAATGTAGGTTCTGAATGATGGAAGCTATTACTGTAGATGCGCTGTCCATGGAAATTATAGAGCTCTACTTGTGTAATAGTTTGTAGCTTTTCATTATAGATGGTCAATCTATCAGTGGCTGGATTGGGAAATAATTTTATATCAGCATAATCATGAGTCTGCTCAGGATAGACGAGGATGATCTTAGCTCTATCTTCTTGTGAAAGCTTTGTAAGATCTATGGTTCCACCATTCATATAGATGTAGAGAAATAACTCATTTCCAAAGAACTTATTTAGTATACGTGCATGCTGAGTAAATGCTAAATGCCCACCACTTTTAAGGTCGATATGAATCTTTTCTTCTCCCTTATAATCTCCATAATCTGTAATTATAAGATTGCCGCCGAAAATGAGTTCTGCATCTTTTTCTATGACTATACTGCCACCAGATCTAATATTGACATTGCCTATACCAGATCTACCCAGATAGGCTTGCTGAGATTGTTTGATTTTAATAGCACTATTGTCCCTTACTTGTATACAGGCCTCCTTGTCAGAGAACTCAATGTTACCACCTGCCAGACAAAAATTTGTTCCACCAGTGCCTATTAGCTCTACTGAAAACAGACATTGGTCAGTCATGAAATTGATATTTACTGGATGTCTATCTGTATTTGTTCCATCTACAAAGGCACCTATCAGGTGACTATACCGCTGGAATTGTAATACACCGTAATCCACTTGGATATTGATTGGTGTCGGCAAATCCTTTGCAATTTCAGGTACCAATTCAGTAAATGATTGGTTGTTTATAGTAGATAATCCGGCGACATTATGCATTACTAAGAAGGTACTAAATGAAAAAGAACCTGGAACAAGGTCTTCTACCCCTACTTGATATTCCGTGCCATCAAAATTTTGTTCTGCTATTGTAATACTGGATTCTTCAATGCGTTCCGGTGATCCAAGGAAATCTAGGAAAACTCCTCCAGGTGTCACGACCTTATCTGAGGGCTGTTCTAGATTCAGTTTGTACACAGCGGAAATCAAGGTATTTATGTCTGTCTTCTCGGTGTTATAGCAGGGTTGTATCTGATCTTGATTGTCTATGGTGTATGGATAATAAGTAGTGTAGGATAAAGTATCAGTACCTTGTTCATTGTAGTGCCTTGAATTAAGAATCAAGCCTGAACACATACCATTAGTACAGTCATCATCAAACCTTATTACTACATCATCGGCAGGTGTGATACCACTTATAAGACCGTAAATATTATTTTTTTCCAGTTCTGTTTCAGGTCCTACATAGGCCAGAAAAAACGCTTTATTAGGATCTATTGTGCTTAAGTCTATCCTATTGAAGCCGTTATTTGCATCCAGAATGAGGCTAGGACAACTGCCCTGATATCTTGCTCCATTCCACGTGTCATCTACAGTCTGGTAGAGTTGCCAATTGATATAACTGAGAACAGTGACTGAAGGGTCCGCATCACAAGGAATCATTTCTACATCGCGAGGATTTAGGTTTAGAAATTGACCATAAGTAAAGTTACAAGCCAAGAAGGCTACTAACAGAAGTGGAAGCTTCATGATGTGTGGTTTTCTCCTAAGATAAGGGACGCTAGATGAATGCGAACTGTGCGATCAAAATTTTAATTACATGTCGCCGTAGACATATATAACCACTGAGCTATATATGTTGCGTATAAGCCTTACCTTCGCCCCCTTTATTATTAAGAATTAGAAACAACATGTCAGTACGCGTCAGATTTGCCCCAAGCCCAACAGGTCCTCTGCATATAGGAGGTGTGAGAACTGCCCTTTATAATTATCTACTTGCCAAAAAGGAGGGAGGTACTTTTATACTTAGGATAGAAGATACTGACCAGACTCGACTGGTAGAAGGTGCGGAAGACTACATCAAAGAATCCCTAGAATGGATGGGACTCACTCCTGACGAAGGCCCGGGCTACGGAGGGGAGCATGGTCCATATAGACAGTCTGAAAGGAAAGCCTTGTATGCGCAGTATGCAGAGCAGATGGTTGCTGACGGAAATGCCTATTACGCCTTTGATACACCTGATGAGCTGACGCAGATGCGGAAAGATCAGGAAGCTCTAGGCCATCACTCGGCTAAGTATGATGCACGTATAAGAATGCAAATGCGCAATAGCTTGACCTTGTCAAAAGAGGAATCTGATAAACTGATTGCTGCAGGCGAAGGAATCATCAGACTAAAGATGCCGCATGATGAAGATGTCTCCTTTGTAGATCTGGTAAGAGAAAAAGTAACATTCAATACTAGCGAACTCGACGACAAAGTGATTCTCAAAAGAGATGGCATGCCTACCTATCATCTAGCCAATATAGTAGATGATCATCTTATGGAAATAACACATGTTATTAGGGGTGAGGAGTGGTTATCTAGTACGGCTCATCACGTACTGATGTACCGTTTTATGGGATGGGAGCCACCAAAGTTCACCCACTTGCCACTTATTCTAAAACCTACCGGGAAAGGCAAGCTGAGTAAAAGAGATGGTGCCAAGTTTGGCTTTGCTGTCTTTCCACTGGAATGGCACGATAAGAAAGAAGATGCTGTCTATGCTGGTTTTAGAGAAGATGGTTTCGACCCGAAGGCGCTGCTCAATTTCTTAGTGCTACTGGGATGGAATCCAGGCAATGACGAAGAGTTGATGTCCATAGAGCGGATGACAGAATTGTTCTCTTTGGATAAGATTGTGAAAAGTGGTGCCCGCTTTGACGTCGATAAGTCCAACTGGTTTAATCAGCAATATCTAATGGCAAGTTCTGATGAAGCATTATTAGCGCCTGTGAAAGAGGCTAAGCCAGAAGGTCTGGAAGTAGAGGACAGCTATCTTAAGCAAGTCATCAGTCTTATGAAAGAAAGGGTGCATAAGTATGGGGACTTTTATACTGCTGGGTCATTCTTCTTTACTGCGCCGACAGAGTATGATGAGAAGCAAACAAAGAAAAGATACAAAGCTGAGCAGGAGGAATCCTTTGCAAAAATCAGGGAGCTTATCGCTGAGCCAGCTAATAATGCAGAAGAATTGTCTGTCAGAGTCAAAGGCTACTTAAATGACCATGAACTGAAGATGGGCATCTACCTACCACTGCTCCGGATAATGATGTGTGGTAAATTGACAGGCCCAGATCTCTTTGACATCATCTCTACTTTAGGTACAGAAGAGACGCTTAAGAGATATGATAAGGCCATAGCAGAATTCCCTAACTATGTAAATTAGAATTTTAAAATAGTAAGCACTACTATTTATAATACCTGATTTATACTAATCTAGTCTTATTGGAATGAGCTTTTAGCACCTAGAAATGAAGGTTTGTCATTTTCTTTTTTGCTTAAATGACATATGCTACATTTTCTCAATATGATATTTTGACTGCCCAAATGTTTTAATATATTTTTGTAAAAATTTTAGAAATGAAGACGCAGGAGATTGCAGAGAGACTGGTAGAATTATGTTCTCAAAGAGATTACAAAACTTGTTATGATGAGTTATATTCTGACAAAGTCGTAAGCATAGAATCAGATGGAACAACCTGTATCGGATTAGATGAAATGGCCCACAAGGGGCGGCAATGGGATGCCAGCATTCAGGAATTACATAGCTCAGAAATAGGACCACCAGTAGTGAGTGGCAATTATTTTTCGCTGGCTATGAATATGATCGTTACTTATAAAGGAGCGATGGGGCCGGTGAAGTTCGAGGAGATTTGTGTCTACCATGTAAAGAATGGGAAGATAGACAAAGAACAATTTTTCTATGATGCACCCACATCTTTGGATATGGAAGAAGAGTAGACTCTAGCTGTAGTTAGTTAGAGCTTTTGTTTTTCGTATCTACTGTAGAACCATAGTTTAGGGCTCAGGGAAGTGTCGTCACCTGAGTAATAGCCATAACCTATAAT
>CAYNJK010000290.1:0-4220 GCA_964397575.1 uncultured Saprospiraceae bacterium | reverse complement strand
TACCGAATGTCTATTATTGAGATACTCATCGAGGTTATCCTTAGGTGCTGTGTAGACCAGATTTATTCTTGAAAATTTTGACGCTACAAGTAAGGCAACTAAGCTTGAAAGTTCTATTACGATAATTAATAAAACAATACGTTTGAGCCACTTCATGTATTCAATTTAAGGTTTAATTGTAAAGTTCATTCATCTACCTTGCTCAGTTATCCCAATTCCAAATAGGGCATACTCCAGTTCAGTAAATAAATCAAAATATACGAAAATCTGTTAAATACTCTACGTAGCAGCTTCTCGGAGCAGGTTTCTTCTGTGGACGAAAATAGGTGGGTGCTCTACTATATGCTCGGTTGGTGTTGGCTGTCGATAGGCAATATGGTCAACCGCCTACGACGCTTATATATTTGAAAAATCTGTTTTCAATCAAACACTAACACTTCTCACTTAAAGGTCACGTTCTTAAATTTCCAAACTTGGTTTATTGGCGATAACTTTAGTACATGTTTTTGCAGATTCGTTTTGATCTCTGAGCTTCATCACCACATTCTTTTTCTTTGCCTTCCAGTTGACCGCATCTAAAGCTTTAAAGCCATAATATCTGTCCATTAGAATTGTTTCTATATATGTATCTGCACAGGGCGCGCAATAAAAATTGATCTCTTGATATATGCAGACATCCTCACGAAAGATGCACATAATATCTATTGGGGCCAATTCATCGTTCGTTATGATAATCAGTGTATCAGCTTCATAATGCAACTTAAAAACATCTTCTGATCCATAAGGTAAGTTGTAGATCAGGCTTTGCTTGGCTTCTCTAAAAGATTTATCTACAACTAAGATGCTACTCAACGATTTTAAACACGAGCCAAGTGTAAATAGGGCTATTACAAGTAGAGATATAGTTTTGAAGTTCATGGATTTTGTTGTTGTTCTTTAAGCTGTTACAAAACTCGACCATCAGGGATCAAGTATCATATTATATGACGCAGGTGGATCTAATTTTTCGTCTTCAAAAGTTTTCGCTCATAGACCTAGCAGCTCCTTAATTTCTTTTGACGATGAAATTGTTGTTATTTTTCCTTTTTTGGCTTGAGCAATACTTTTCTTAATCTTTTTTACAATATCTGCATTGAAGTATAAATCGTCTTTGGCAATTGGTGTTAATGCATATGATTTATCTTTCCCACGCTGCACAATGATCTGCTCTCCTTTGTCTGCTTTGTCAAAGTAGAGTCTTTGATTCTGCCTAAATTCTCGACTGCTGATAATTAGCATAGCTTGATTTTTAAGTGTACCACAATGGTACAAAACAAATATAGGCTTTAAAGTTCATCATTTCAACGGATGATACAGACTCTCCTTCAATTCCCTAAGATTAGCTATTTGATACCTTTTTCCCAGACGACCGCAGCTACAATTCTTCATTACTATACTAACAACTAACACCTTAGATATTAAGATATTATGTAATTTGTATCTTTGTAGCTTATGGCAAAATCAAAAAAGAAGGTCAAAAAGTCTAAAAAGTCCTCGGCGGTAGCCGCAGAACAGACTCATGAGGATACTATAAGCAGCAAAAAACAACTGCCCATATGGAAGCAAACGTCTTTCCACAAGATCGCATTGTTTGCCCTTGCCTTGCTTTTATATGCCAATACACTGGGTCACAAGTATGCTCAGGATGATGCCATAGTCATCTATGAAAATATGTTTACTAAGCAGGGAATCAATGGGTTTCCAGGTATTCTTTCTAATGATACTTTCTTTGGTTTCTTTAAGGAAGAGGGGAAAGCGAAGTTGGTTGCAGGTGGACGATACAGACCATTTACACAACTTATGTTTGCTTTGGAATGGCAAATTTTTGGTGACAGACCCATTGTTGGCCATACTGTCAATATGCTCTTGTATGGCTTGCTAGGTCTAATGCTATATAACTTTCTGTGCTTGCTCACACTGGGCCAGAATAAAGGTGGGAACAAAGAAACGGCTACCAAATTGCTAATCTTTATTACTTGTCTGCTCTACATCGCCCACCCTATCCATACAGAAGCCGTTGCAAATATCAAGGGTCGCGATGAGATCATGACGATGCTGGGCGGAATTGTAGCTCTGTGGGCCAGCCTCAAATATTATTATACCAAGGCAGGCAAATGGAATATCGTTGCCTTGCTTAGTTTTTTTGTGGCCTTGATGAGTAAAGAAAATGCCATCACCTTCCTTGCCGTGGTGCCGCTGATGTACCTCCTATTCAAAAGAAAATCGCTGGTCAATAGTCTGAAGTTCTTGTGGCCGTTTATGGTCAGTACCATAGTATTCCTAGGTATCCGTACGGCTGTGCTCGGCATGGACTTCGGAGGCAGTTCTATGGAACTGATGAATAATCCTTTCCTCAAAATTTCCAATGGTGCTTGGGTACCATTTAGTGGAGCAGAGAAGATGGCGACCATCTTATTTACCTTAGGTAAGTATGTATGGCTAATGATATTTCCGCATCCACTCAGCCATGATTACTATCCACGTGCCGTAGAAATTATGAATTTTAGCGACTGGCAGGTTTTACTTAGTCTTGCGACATATATGGTGATGTTGTTTGCTACTATTTTCTTCTGGAAGAAAGATAAGTATATCAGTTTTGGAATTTTATTTTTTATAATCACCTTGTCTATAGTCTCTAACATTGTCTTTCCGATAGGTACTAATATGAGTGAACGGTTTATGTTTATGCCCTCTTTGGGTCTGTTGCTGGTTGTCGCCAGATTGCTGACCAAGTATATTAAGAATGAGACTCTCCTACTGGTCATAACTGGACTGATACTCGCAGGACTATCTTACAAGACGGTAACAAGAAATAAGGTGTGGGAGGAAGATTTTGTTTTATTTAATACTGATGTAAAAACCAATGGTCGTAGTGCCAAATTACTAAATGCTGCCGGCGGTTCTCTGACGACTAAGACTGCTTCGATGGCAAACGGACCAGAGAAGGACAAAATGCTAACTGATGCCATAGGGTATCTCAATGAAGCCATAAACATCCATCCGACTTACAAGAACGCCTATCTCCTATTGGGTAATGCACATTACTACAAGAAGAACTTTGAGCAGTCTATACAAACTTATGAAAAGGTGCTCAGGTTGTATCCCAATTATCCAGATGCACAGAAAAATCTACCTATCGTACTTAGGGATGCAGGAAAGCATTTCGGTCAGCAAATGAATGACATCACCAAAAGCGAACAGTTTTTAACCAGATCTTATGAGCTGAGTCCTGGTGACGCAGAAACTTTAAGGCTACTTGGTATCGTTAATGGCATCAAAGGGGATCACAATAAGGCGTTATTCTATTTTGAAAAGGCGCAAGCACTGACACCTAATTCTGCTATGTCTTATGTCAATCTAGGTACAGCTTACAAAAACCTAGGTGATGCCGTAAAAGCTGCTGATAATTATAACAAAGCTCTGTCTATCGACCCAAAAGCGCTAGATGGCATACAAGGAAATTAACTGCAAGAAAAACCTCATGACTAAACTACCACTTATCATTCTTCTGATATGTAGCTCATTGCTGCAAGCACAACAGTCTGAAGATGCTGCCAGACGCTGGGCGACAGAAAAGCTAGATCGCATGAGCCTAGACGAAAAACTCGGGCAACTGTTTATGATAAGAGCACATTCCGACCTCGGTGCAGACCATATCAAAAGTGTAGAGGCGCAGATAAAACAATACAAGGTAGGTGGTCTTTGTTTCTTCCAAGGCACACCGACAAAGCAAGCAGAACTCACCAATAAGTATCAGCGACTATCGGATACACCGCTCATGATTGCCATAGATGCGGAATGGGGTTTGGGTATGAGACATAAGAAATCAGCTATTTCTTTTCCAAAGCAACTGACCTTAGGTGCCATTTCAGACAATACCATGATCTATGAAATGGGACTCACCGTCGCTGACCAACTAAAACGAATAGGAGTACACGTAAATTTTGCACCCGTAGTAGATGTTAACAACAATCCTGCTAACCCTGTCATCCATAACAGATCCTTCGGAGAAGACATCTTTAATGTTGCAACAAAATCATATGCCTACGCCAAAGGAATGCAGGAAGGTGGACTTATAGCATGCATGAAACATTTTCCAGGCCATGGAGATACAGACGTGGACTCTCATTATGACCTTCCACTGATACCTCACCAGAAAAACAGAATAGACAGTCTGGAAC
>CAYNJK010000289.1:0-4233 GCA_964397575.1 uncultured Saprospiraceae bacterium | reverse complement strand
AACATTGCTGTTGCTATAGACAAGAGTACGCCTGCCATCATGATTCTGGTCAGAGAGATACCCGCTGACTTCATACTAGACAACTCATATTTTTCCGCCAGATTACCGAAGACCATCACCGAAGAGATCAAAATGGTAACGGGAACGGCTTCTGGGATGATCCTAACTGCAAAATAGAAAATCAACTCCAGCAAAACCCCTAAGGAGATGCCTTTACCTATGATCTCATCTATGTATTTCCATAGGAATTGCATGACCAAAACGAATTCAGCCACAAAGAATGCCATCAGATAGGGTGGCAAAAAGTCTAATAATATGAGCTTGTCTATCTTTTTCAACTAACTATAGAACGTAGGATATGAAAGGTAGAAGTATATTAGATGCATAGTTTACAAAAATATTGTGTTTACTGTAACAATCAAGAAAAGCACGTCGTCAATAAGAAAGTAATGCAGGTTGAAGAATTCAACGATTTGGTAGCTAGGATGAAGGATAAGATGTTCAGATTAGCGCTTAGAGTAGTCAAAAATGAGGAAACAGCACATGATGTTGTACAAGAATCTTTTATTAAAGTATGGAATAAGCGTGAGAAACTTGCTGAAATCGAGAATAAAGACGCCTATTGTATGACTATAGCCCGAAATATGGGTATAGATAAATTACGCGGTAAGAAGATGGATATCTCTGATATAGACGAGCAATACGATCTCAGAGCCAAAACAGCAGATCCTGAGAGAACTTTAGTAGCCAAACAGGAACTGAGTAATGTAATGAAAGTGGTTAATAGCCTACCAGAAAATCATAGGACAGTTATACAGCTAAGAGATATAGAAGGATATAGTTATAAGGAAATAAGTGCAATGACTGGTTATTCTCTAGAAAAGGTAAAAGTATACCTGCATAGAGCCCGTACTAAATTAAGACAACAGATAAGAAGAAGTGACTAATAATATCGAGCATATAATTACAAAGTTTTGGGCTGGAGAAACCAATCTTGACGAAGAGAATCAGCTGCGCAGTTACCTGGCATCTGGAAAGATAGATGCATCTCATAAAGATTACACAGCACTATTTCAGTATTTCAATCTAGAAAAGAGTCGTGGATATAAAGGTGAGCTGAGATCCTGAGAGAACTTTAGTAGCCAAACAGGAACTGAGTAATGTAATGAAAGTGGTTAATAGCCTACCAGAAAATCATAGGACAGTTATACAGCTAAGAGATATAGAAGGATATAGTTATAAGGAAATAAGTGCAATGACTGGTTATTCTCTAGAAAAGGTAAAAGTATACCTGCATAGAGCCCGTACTAAATTAAGACAACAGATAAGAAGAAGTGACTAATAATATCGAGCATATAATTACAAAGTTTTGGGCTGGAGAAACCAATCTTGACGAAGAGAATCAGCTGCGCAGTTACCTGGCATCTGGAAAGATAGATGCATCTCATAAAGATTACACAGCACTATTTCAGTATTTCAATCTAGAAAAGAGTCGTGGATATAAAGGTGAGCTGACCTTAGATTCACTGCAAAATAAGGTAAAGGCCCATGCTTCAGAATTGCTGCAAAAGTATTTTGAAGGTGAGACTACTCTTGCTGATGAGGAATCATTAAAGTTTTATTTTTCCTCTGAAGACATTTCCGATGAGCATAAAGAATATGCTCCCTTGTTTCAGTTTTTCATCGAGCAGGAACATATTACTGATGCGAAAGCCATAGACACGAGTTTTACTGCTGGACCAAAGACAAGGACGCTTGCACCTAAAGTGCAAAAAACTGAGACTAAAACCAGACGCCTACTTCCAAGAGTTGCTGTAGTTGCTGCATCACTTGCCTTGCTGATGACCTTTACTTTTGGATATTTCCAAGGAGTAAGTGAGCAAGAAATGGCAGAAGCAGAAGCCAAAGAAGCACTGGAGACAACCATGGAGGCCTTGGCCTACTTAGGTCATAATTATGACAAAGGCACCAATCCCATGAAACACATGAAGCAGTTAGAAAAAACCAACATCTTCAATTTTAACTTAAGTAAAAACTAAATAACAACTAATGAAAAATCTTGTTAGTCTTATTCTCATAACTTTCCTTGGACTAAGTAGCTTGACTGCCCAACTAGATGCCATAAATCAGTTCTTTGAAGATTATAGAAACAATGAAGAATTTACACAGATAAACATCAGCCCTAAGATGTTTGAGATGTTTGCCAATATGGATGAGGACCTGGATATGGATGCCGAGACTAAAGAAATGATACAGTCACTTACTGGCCTCAAAATTCTTACTACCGAGACCAATCCGAAAAAATACTATAAAGAGTTTCTTTCCAAAGTAGAAACTGCCAGTTACGAAGAGCTCATGACCATCAGAGACGGCAACTCCGATGTTAAGTTCTTGGTCAAAGATTCTGACGGTGGCAATATCGTCAATGAATTATTACTGCTTGTCGGTGGTGATGATGATTTTGTACTTATGAGTTTTGCAGGAAAGATTCACCTAGACAAAGTAGGCAAGCTTGCCAAGAACATAAATATTAATGGTGCAGAGCACTTGGATAACCTTAAAGATCGGTAAGCTCAGACCAGTTGTTCTGAGTCAGAAATAATATCATATCATAGGAACAAAGGTTTTCTACAGTTCTATCTCTATCTGATTCTTAGTGATATCTTCTTGTGTTTCTCTAGATCTAATAAGATGGGCCTTTCCTCCATAAATCAAAACTTCTGCGGGGCGATATCGTGAGTTGTAATTAGATGCCATAGAGAAACAATAAGCACCAGCATTCTTAAACATGAGTATATCATCTTTCCGTACCTGACTTAGCTGTCGGTCAGCACCAAAGGTGTCCGTCTCACAGATGTACCCTACTACAGAATAGATTTTCTTTTTGCCATTTGGGTTAGAGAGATTTACGATCTCGTGATAGGCATCGTAGAACATAGGTCTGATAAGGTGATTAAGTCCTGAGTCTACGCCTACAAAGGTTGTGGCTGGTGTTTGTTTGACGACATTAGTTTTAACCAAGAAGTATCCAGCGTTACTAACCATATATTTTCCTGGCTCAAATTTTAGCATGAGATCTCTATTGGTCTCTTTGCAGAACTTATTGAAGTTGGTAGAAAATTCTTCTCCGAACTCCTCTATGTTTGTGGACAGACCTCCAGTCTTATAGGCCACCTTAAATCCACTTCCGAAGTCTACAAACTTTACGGTATTGAATTTATCTACGACTTCCAGAATAAGAGAGGCCGCCTTGATAAAGATTTCAGAGTCTAGGATATCGGAACCTGTATGGACATGAATACCATTGATATTCATATTGAAACTAGAGACGATTCTCTGTAGCAAGGGTACCTGATGTATAGAGATACCAAACTTAGAGCCGATGTGTCCGACGGATATTTTTCTGTTGCCGCCTGCCATCATATGAGGATTAATCCTAACGCAGACCGGAACATCTGGATAAGTAGCACCAAAATATTCCAGCATCTCCAGATTATCCACATTGATTCCTACTCCTAGGGCCACTGCATCATCGTACTCCTCTTCTGAGATATTATTAGGCGTAAAGAGGATATCTTCTGGTGCAAAGCCTGCTTTAAGTCCTAGCTTTATTTCTTGAATAGAAACACAGTCTAGCCCTGAGCCCCATTTATTGAATAGTTTCAGTATAGATATATTACTAAGAGCCTTACAAGCATAATTTACCTTAATGTTAGGAACGTCAAAGGCATTTACAAATCTTTCGTAATTATCTTTTATAACTTCGCTATCATAGATATAAAGTGGAGCCTTATATTGCTCTACTATTTCTAGTAAATCTAGACCTTGAATATTCATCTGATCAGAAAATTTGGGTGCAAAAGTAATAATTAGTAGTTAAGAGAGACTTTGATTTCGCAAAAGAGTATACAAGAAGTTATATCCATTGCCCAAGTGCAGGATATTATAGAAGAATATGTTTCGCTGAAGAAACGTGGTGTAAATTTACTAGGTCTATGTCCCTTTCATGATGAAAAGACACCATCTTTTACTGTATCGCCTTCTAAGAATATCTACAAGTGTTTTGGCTGCGGAAAAGGAGGAGGCGCCGTACAGTTTCTCATGGAACATGATTCCTTGTCCTTCCCCGAAGCCATCAGGCTGCTTGCTGATAAGTACAATATCAAGTTAGAAGAAGACAATAAACATGATGCTGAAGAATATGCAGAGAAGAAGCGATTAGAAGACAGCTAC
>CAYNJK010000288.1:0-4249 GCA_964397575.1 uncultured Saprospiraceae bacterium | reverse complement strand
GTTGTATAACACATAACTACTATACTTAATATATAAATAACAGATTATAAATTAATAAACTAATTTTGTCTTGAATTTCTTCAATATTATAAGGTCAGACTACGATTATGGTAGATTCCGTATTAGGTGATATCAAGAATACTTTCCGCAGTGGCAATATGGTCTCCAAGATTATACTGATTAATGTGGGTGCCTTTGTGGTTCTGAATTTGCTCAATGTTTTTGATTTCCAAAACGGTGCCGATAGTTTCTTCGCCACAGTCAGAGATGCATTATCCTTGCCGTCCAGTTTCGGCAGCTTTATGAAGCAGCCTTGGAGTATCATCACCCATATGTTTCTGCATATAGGTTTCTGGCATATACTGTGGAATATGCTGATTTTCTATTGGTTTGGTCGTATAGTAGGTGATTTTATAGGAGATGACAGAGTCTTACCTTTGTATATTATGAGTGGGCTATTTGGAGGCCTGGTCTACATGATTCATGATCTTTATTTGCCGGGAGGTAGTGGTGGTGCAGCATTGGCAATGGGTGCTTCTGCTGCAGTTATGGCTATGGTATGGACAGCTGCTATGCTTTCGCCGGATTATCTCATGCATCTACTACTACTTGGACCAGTCAAACTAAAATATATCGCCTTGGCCCTACTATTTATGGATCTAGTAGGATCTGCTGGTAATTTAAATCAAGGTGGACATTTTGCTCATATCGGAGGTGCTGTTTTCGGGATGATATATG
The DNA here is from genome assembly GCA_964397575.1 of uncultured Saprospiraceae bacterium. Taxonomy (GTDB): domain Bacteria; phylum Bacteroidota; class Bacteroidia; order Chitinophagales; family Saprospiraceae; genus RFSX01. Next base: position 3,511 of record CAYNJK010000288.1, on the reverse strand, counting down.
TCTACTTACTCAGAAAAGGTACCGATCTCGCCAGCCCTTTTGTAGGACTCAGTCAGCGCAAATCCGAATCTAAGCCCAAGTCAAAGCCTATTAAGAAAACCTCCAGAAGTAAGTTTAAGGTCATCCACAATTCTGCCAAAACTGATTCTGAACAAGAAACAACTGGCAGTTTCAATCAGCAAACCGAGTTAGACAGAATCTTGGACAAGATTAATGTCAGCGGCTACGACAAACTCACCGCCGAAGAGAAGGACTTTCTGTATAGAGCTAGCAAAAAGAAGTAAGTTGAGTAAGCTCTTTTATGGGATAAATATCGTTGCCGTAATGGCTTTGCTTTTTGCCTACTTATCGCCTTTTATAAGTCCGTCCAGCTCATGGTTCTTTTCATTTTTTGGTCTTGGTTATCCTTTTCTATTTCTAATCAATGCCCTGTTCTTCTTTTTCTGGTTGGTCTTTAAACCTAAGTATGCGGTTCTATCTGGGCTATTCCTTCTTTTGGGTATCGGGCCAATAAATAAGATGATAGGATTTGCTGGCGATAAGCCAAAGAAAAAAGGTCTGGAAATCATGACCTACAACATAGGTAAAACCAGAATAGATTTTCATTACAATAACCGACAAAAAAAGATAGACAGATTCAAAAAATTTATAGCACAGGAAAAACCGGATATCATCTGTATACAGGAGCGGTTGCCGCGCCATCTTGAGTACTATGAAGAAATCTTCGCAGGCTACCACCTACATCCTGATTCTGATATAGGGACAGCTATATATTCTAAGCATCCTATAGTACAGGCAGGCAACATTGCCTTTAATACTAAGTCCCATAACGCCACCTGGGCAGATATAAAAATCAAGAACCATACATTCAGAATTTATTCCGTCCATCTGAGTTCTAACAGGGTACCTAATCTTACAGATAATGTCAAAGAAATATGGGACGAATCCAAATACATCATCAATAAGTACAACGAACATGCTATCCTAAGAATGGAGCAACTCGAAGAAGTGCTCGCCCATGCAGAAACCAGTCCACATCCAGTGATTATCAATGGAGACTTTAATGACGTCCCACAGTCCTATGTCTACAGAATGATAGGTCAGAAGTATCAAGATGCCTTTGTGGAAAAGGGAAATGGCATAGGTCAGACCTTCCATTCCAGATTTATAGGTCTCAGGATAGATTATACCTTTGCTAGCGAAGCAGTAGAAATACTAGATCATGAAATCCTCAAATCAAAAATATCAGATCACTTTCCCGTTGTCACAACTATTGCTACAACACCTAGAACACTATAACCTACGAATAATTATTTTTGCAATCTATGAGTAATATGAAATCCAAGGAATTATATCTCCAAAACAGCCTTTCAAAAAATAAAGAAGTTTTCAAGCCTCTAAATGAGGGCTTTGTGGGCATGTATGTATGTGGACCTACCGTCTACAGCGACGTCCATCTAGGGAATGTAAGAACTTTTATCAGCTTCGATATCATGTACCGATTTTTGCTTTTTCTAGGCTACAAGGTCAGATATGTTAGAAACATTACCGATGTAGGACACCTACTAGACGATGGCGAAGACAGAATCTCTAAAGGTGCTAGAGCTGACAAATTGGAACCTATGGAAGTTGTGCAAAAGTACACTAACGGCTTCCATAAGATGATGGATATCTTCAATACCAAAAAGCCTAGCATAGAACCTCGGGCTACGCAACACATTGTGGAACAAATAGAAATGGTACAGCAAATCATAGATAATGGATATGGCTATCAGGCTAATGGTTCCGTGTATTTCGATACTATAAAGTTTCACGAAGAGAAGAAGTGCTATGGTAAGCTATCTGGTAGAGTTATAGATGAGTTGCTCGTAGAAACCAGAGACAATCTCAAGAATCAGAGTGAAAAGAAACATCCTTCTGACTTTGCTATCTGGATGAAAGCTGCTCCAGACCACCTTATGAAGTGGAATTCGCCTTGGTCGGTAGGTTTTCCGGGCTGGCATCTGGAATGCTCTGTTATGAGTACCAAATACTTAGGAGAAACCTTCGACATCCATGGAGGTGGCAATGATCTAAAGTTCCCACATCACGAAAATGAAGTGGCTCAAAATGTAGGCGCATGTAATTGCCAGCCAGCTAATTACTGGTTACATACTAATATGCTTCTTATGAATGGTCGCAAGATGTCTAAGAGTGATGGCAACACGATTACACCACAACAGCTATTTACTGGGGACAGTCCACATATTACCAAAGCCTACTCGCCGATGGTTATAAAGTTCTTTATGCTGCAATCTCATTACAGCTCTACTAATGACCTCACTAACGAAGGTCTACTTGCTGCGGAAAAAGGCTACAACAGACTGATGGAAGCACAAAAGACTTTAGCCACTCTGACTACTAAAGGCTCTGACAACAGCTTGGATGAAGAGATAAACAACACCTTGGACAAATTCGTATCTGAGATGTGCGATGATTTTAATACACCAAGAGCGATTGCACAACTTTTCGAGCTGGTCACTAAAATCAACAGTCTCAAAGAAGGTCATATAGATATTAATAAGCTGTCCACTGAGTCTCTGGCTAGATTACAAAAAGACTTCTCACTTTATATTTCTGATGTTCTAGGCTTATCTTCTGAAACTGCTGGTGGCAATAACAAGGCCATGGACAAAGTGATGGAACTGGTACTGGATCTGAGACAAGACGCCAGAGCAAACAAGAACTGGGGAGTCTCTGACAAAATCAGAGCTGCGCTTGCAGAAGCAAATATCACCGTGAAAGATGGCAAAGAAGGCTCTACTTGGACTATGAGTTAGAGATACTCCTATACTTGCTGAAAGGCTCAAGCTCCCTGACTAGAATAAGTCTATCGATTGTAGTCTAGAATCATTTCTCTTTTGACATAATCCTGCTGTCAAATGACAGCTACTTGTCACCCTTGGCACAGAATAGGAATCCTGTAGTGCGGTTGTAGTATTGTAGTCTACAACTTGTAGGGGGCACACCAAAAGGTAATATTTCAATTCTATTGTCCTATAGGTGTAACACTTAATGACATGAAAAACTTAATAACAACTCTAGTAATCATCACAATCACTTTCACTTCAATGTTAGCAAACACTACTCCTGAAGTATTGATTTCTAATAAAGAAGTAAAAGTTGTAACGGTAGGTCACCTAGAGATCTTTACAGCATCAGAATATGTAGCAGAAACTGAAACATTAGTTTTCGATACAAATGATAATATCTCTGCAGTACAGATTTTCGATCAGGAGGGTAATATGATGTTTGTGTTACCAGTATTGTCAGATAATGTACAGATAAAGAAAAACCTATTCGAGACAGGTAAGTACAGATTAGGATTTATCTTGGAAGGAGAGAAAACGATACATCTAACAGATGTATTTGTAAAATAAGAAATAAGATAAGAGAGCTTAGTCATCTCTCTAAGAAATAGAATATTTTAAGGGAGCGAGATTAGTCACCTCGCAAAAAACAGCCTCTGAGC
>CAYNJK010000287.1:0-4265 GCA_964397575.1 uncultured Saprospiraceae bacterium | reverse complement strand
GACCTCATAGGCTTAGGGTGGACTGTGGTCGCATTTGACTGGAGAGGACAAGGATTGTCTTCAAAATTGCTCAAAGAAAAAGATAAAGGTTACATAGAAAACTTTGCTCAGTACCTACAAGATGCAGAAGCTGTTTATCGACAGAGAGTGGCACACTTGCCGCATCCACATAATCTATTAGGTCATTCCATGGGTGGGCATTTAGCATTTAGAGAGTTACAAGAACATCCAGCTAGATTTCATAGGGCAGTATTAAGTGCGCCCATGCAAAGCATAGCAGGATTGCCGACCAATGTCCTAAATAAGTTTTCTTCCTTTTTTAGATTATTAGGCTTCGGGCAATCTTATGTGATCGGAGGAAAGGACGGTGATAAAAATAAAGGCTACAAAAGACTTACCTCTGATATAACCCGCTTCAGAAAATGGTCATCCATATTTAAGAAAGAGCCGAAATTGCTTATGGGATCAGCTACATGGAGCTGGACAAAAGCCGCTTCCAAAAGTATGCAATACAGCATGAAACCGGATCAAATTCAGAAAATAGAAACGCCTGTTTATGTGGCAAGTGCAAAAGATGATGTTGTGGTCAATGAGCTCACTCATGAACGTATGGATGACACCAATCCGCTTATTAAGATAGTTCCTTACCCTGGTGCTAGACATGAGATCTATACAGAAATTAATCTGCACCGCAATCGATTTTTAAAGGAGATAGATGCTTTCTTTATGGAGTCATAAAAAAAATGCAGAGCGCTATTTTGTCAATCGAAGACTTTTTAGCAATTTCTCTTCGTTGAGTCTAGCTTTATTATGTTGAAAGTTGATGGTTACAGTCCATTTGATAGACTGGTAGAAAAATACTTAAAACACGGTAATGGTACCATTGAAAATCTCAATATTGCCATCAGGGTCTATAATATCTATCAAGTATACATAGACGCCAGGAAGGACGTCTATAACATCCCAGCCAGTCGCCTCTTCATTTATCAAGGTGTCGCTGCTTTCAAAGATAACCCCGCCCCATCTATCATAGATGATCATAGATCTTAGAGTAAAGAAATCACCATTTCCATACGCAGTAAAAAAGCGATTGTCCGGATTGTCTGCTCTCTTGCTTATTGCATTGGGAATATATACTGTCTTAACCGTGCTAACGGTAACTAAGGTTGTGCACGAGAGTGGAAGATTGCAATTATCTAAGCCACTGAAGGTTATATTGATTGTTTGATCGGATATACAATCTGTCAATACAACTGCAGCATCTAAGTCATGAGTTAACTGTGGCAAAGTAGATTCTTGCACTATTAAGTCTAGTTCATTCTGGATTTCATTTATAACATCCTCATTACAAGCAAAGGTTAAGTTGTCCGGGCAACTAAGTCCGATGCTTGTGTCATCGGTTACAGTAAGGGTAGTAAAACATGGAGTCGAATTTCCACAGTCATCCATTGCAGATAGTTCTACGGTTTCTACAGCACCACAGTCTAGGTTGTCTATGTCGATATCAGGGAAATCAAATAGGACAGAGTTGCAATTATCTTCTGCAGTTGCTGTTTCCAACCATTCTTGAATAAGCTCCATATTGTTCTCACTATTCACGGAGATCAGTAAGCTGTCTGGACAAGTAATGTTGGGAGGGGTAGTGTCAAAGAACATAATGCTTTTCGTGCATTGTTCTGTATTATTAAATTGATCACTGATGCTAAAAATAACATCTATCGTATCGCTACAAGAAAAACTTGACGGGATATCCATAAAATCATTGCTGATCATATCACTGACCTCGTCCCCGTTTATGGTAGCAGTAGCAAGTTCCAGCCAAGTTGTAATACTTTGAGTGAGATCTTCAGCATTACATTCTAAAATCAGATCGTCTGGGCAACTAATTATAATATCCTGTGTGGTCAGTGTCAGTATACTGATGCAAGTGTCGCTCATGATTCCACAATTATCAGTTGCTACAAACGCTACCGGAGTAGGTTCATCTGGGTTGCAACCAAGATTGCTAAAACTAATAGGGATGTTCGAGGCAAAACAGTTGTCCTCTGCCTTTGCAGATAGAATCCATTCTGCTACAATATCATCTTTGTCTGGATTGTTTATATAAATCTCAATGTCGTCAGGACAAATAAGGCTAGGCGCCGTTGTGTCAGTAACTCTGATGGTACTCATACATTGTACTGGGTTGCCACATAGATCGGTAATGCTGAAGCGAACATCTATTAAGGTGTCACAAGAAATAGGAATACGGTTACTTGTATAGTCAGTTAAAATTTGGTCTGAAACATCAGTAGCATTTATCATTGCAGTTGCACTTTCTATCCACATAGCAAGGTCAGCAGTGTTGTCATCCACTCCACATTCTAATGCCAGTGGAGTCGGGCAAGTAATGAAGGTAGCTTGTGAAGGCAGTGATAATACACCGGTGCAGCTGCTGTTGGAGTTTCCGCAGTTGTCAGCTGCCCCAAAATTTACTGTAATAGGACTAGTCTGAGTACATAAGGACTCGTAAATCAAAGTGTCAAAATCATTGGTGAGAATGGGAGCAGAACAAACATCGGTAGCTGAAAACAAAGCCAACCAATCTTCTATTTCGCTTCTTGCAAAAGTAGGATCTATTATCGTCAAGTCTCCTGGGCAAGATTCTACAGTCGGAATTACATCGTCTGTTATGGTAATATCAGAGAAACACTGTGACATTCTCTCGCATGCATCTATGACAGAAAAAGTAAGTGTAACCTGATCTCCACATTCTAGGCCTATGACATCTTGGTAGTTTAAATCATCCTCTACGGTAATATCTTCATCAAAAGCAAAAAGTTCTTCAAATCTGAATAAGAGTACATCAAATAATTCTTCTGGATCAGTCCCGCACTCGAAGTTCATCGGTGCATCACAAAAAACTACAGGTTCGAGTTCATTAATTACAAATAAATTAGAAGTACAATCGGAAGAGTTAGAACAATCATCAAGGGCAAAGAAGTCAATGACCATACTGAATTCCTCTTCGCAGTTCATGAGTATTTCTTGGAAGTCGAAATTGTTATCTAATTGTACGTCTCTCGTACAGTTATCAGCTGCAATTGCTTCTTCTAACCATTCTTCTGTCTCATCCACCCAAGAAGAATTCTCGATAGCTACTGTTAAATCAGGTGGGCATATTATGTTAGGCAGCTCAGAGTCTATTATCTGTATGTCGCCTGAGCATGAAACTCTAGTGTTACATTCATCCTCAGCAAAGATGGACACTTGTAACATATTGGAACATCCTGAAAGATCTAAATCACCGACTTGTCCTTCTAATGCAGCGTCTATTCGAACTGATCTGGCATCGAAGGCTATTGCTTCATTGATCCAGTTTTCTACCAGAGTGATATTGTCGTTATTGTTGTTGTTACATTCTATAGTCAATAGAGGAGGACAATCTATAATAGGCGGATCTGGATCCGTATTATTAGGAAGTTGTATTGACCGAGCATCATTTCTTCCATTTGCATTTACAACTTTTATCAGATAATCGCCTCTGGCTAAGTCTGTAAAGTGATTGCTTGTCTGTGTTGTAACACAATTGTCTATAGAGTAGGTAAAAGGTCCAGGACCGCTTGCATGAATAATTACCTGTCCATTGTTGACTCCACAGGTAGTTCCTATAATTGTAATAGAATCGACTACAGGCACTTGAGCTTTAGCACTGTTGGAACAAAGGAAGAATATTCCAACTAACACTGCAGTTAATCTTGCCTTTCTTCTAAAATCAAAAGAAAAAAGATAAGTCGCTAACTCAGAAAGACAGCTTATATAGAGGCTTCTTGTATTCATTCTTATTTTAAGGCATGTTTACGGCAGTTCTGCAAAATTAAGTACATTTCAAATCTGATATCTGCAATAGACCTGATTAAGGAAATAAACTAGCTTCATTTGGCATATGATTGTCATTTCAAATAGAATTAGAGGTGCAATCAAATCCATGTTGCCAAATTTTTAAAATTATTCGATTGATTTTTTGGAAATCATAGTCTCTAAGACTACTGAGAAAGTAGCACCGTAGTAATTACGCTTAGACAGTTATAAGTAAGAATAGATATGCAGAAAATAGATAGACATTTTAACAAGGTCATTTTTAGAATAACGCTAAGCTAATCAGGCTGCATAAGTACGATTTAATCTTTTAATTTCATCCTAGAATAAACAAAAAAAACAGCCCCCGATCGCTCAGAGGCTGTTTTTTGCGAGGTGACTAATCTCGCTCCCTTAAAATATTCTAT
>CAYNJK010000286.1:3585-4280 GCA_964397575.1 uncultured Saprospiraceae bacterium | reverse complement strand
GGGCAGCAGGATCAGAACAAGTACACTCTATACGAGGTCCTAGTTTGTCTTCTGCTACAATTTCTCCCCAACAGCTGTTTACGCCATTAGTGACTGTAACTGTGTACAGACCTGGCACAAATAGTTCTGCATAGCATCTGCCAGCGGCTGCATTAGATGCATCGTTGTGGCCAGGGCCTGCAAGAAGAATCTCAAAGTCGCAATTACTTCCAATTGTACCTTGCAAAATCATTTCTGGGGTAATTCTAGATCCAGTTTCACAGTCTTCCCCTAAAGACACGTTAATCTGACCATCACAGACAAGGGTCTGCGCATTAAGTTGGTTTCCTAGATTTAGGATGAGAAAAGAGCAACATATCATCCATCTGGACAATATGCTGACCTTACCCATCAAATCGGTATACACCATGGGATAAAGTTTTGGTTAATAAAATGAGTAATGAGTTCCTTACCATACTTATGGCAAGGAGGTGTTCAGAATATCAGAAGGGGGAATACAAGAAGCGGGAAAGAATCTTGTGTTGACAAATGTAATTCACTTTACATCTTTAGAAGATTTCAACTAGCGGTAAAAAATATATTTTTTTTCTACTAATAATCAACATTCATCATATGTCTTATGGCTTGTCCCTGTTATTATATTTACAACTTCCCTAGCCACTGCCGAGCCTGTCGCTACTCCCATTCCTCCCAAC
>CAYNJK010000286.1:0-3575 GCA_964397575.1 uncultured Saprospiraceae bacterium | reverse complement strand
CCTCCCAACCTCACAGCACATACAAGATGAGGAGACACCGCACGTATGATTGGTTGCTTCGTCGCGCCTGTGGCTATAATACCACTCCATTTATGTGCAACAGTAAAATTCTTCAATCCAAGCTCATTGACTGCAAGCTGTTTTAGATAATCTATAATTATAGGGTTAGAACCTAACGCCATCGTTTTTTCTTCCTCGGTAGCCAGAATATGTCGAGCACCTCCGATAAGCAATCTATCATCGACATTTCTAAAGTATATATATCCTCTATCTAGATGGAAGGTGCCTTTGACTGAGAGGTTTGGAATAGGAGATGATAGGAGAACTTGATTTCTGACTGGTACTATATCTAAATCTTGTCGTAGTACTGGAGTAAAAGCATTAGTTGCCAGGATGACCTGATGACTATACAGGCTTAGTGCTTCGCTTTCTAGGTGAACTTTATTTGAATCATCACTGAGATTATTGATTTCCAATCCAAAATAAAACCTAACACCTATCTCCCTACAAAGTCTCACCATTTCATGGCATAGGTGCATCGGATTAAGTTGTGCCTCTAGAGAGTTAAATAGCGTCTTATGATATAATCTACCCAGAGGTCTTTCTTTGATCTCCAAGGTTTCACTTACACCAGTAGCTGCTTCTAATAAGTCATTAATATCAGATAGCTGTGAATAACAGGACTCGAAAGCATCCTCAGTTCTAAATACTTCATATCCACCTAGCTTACTCATAGTTAATGCCTTAGGAGATACCGTCTTTTGTAAAAGCTGAAGACCTTTCCATCTTAATTTCACCGTCTCCATGACTACATCTTTAGGCATAGATTCTAAGTCATCTAAGATTTCACCAGCTGTTCCATAACAGGCAAATCCAGCGTTCTTAGTACTGGCACCAGAAGGCCCTAGTCCTTTTTCTATTACAGCAACTGTAGCGTTTGGATTTTCTACTTTGAGGAAGTAGGCAGAGAATAGTCCTACGATTCCAGCCCCTATTATTGTGAAATCAACAGGTTTATTCCAAAATTTTCTCTCCCAATAACTGAGCATAATCTGATGTATTTGGAAGTAATTGTAACAAATAAATACATTTGCAAGATAACTTTACTAAATGTTACAACGAATACAATCTATATTCTTACTACTTGCATCGGGTGGTTTTTGGAGTCTTTTTGCTCTTCCGCTTGCTGGCACATCACAAGTTAAAGCAGACTCAGTCTATGCTGATGGCAATCTAACTATCCAAGATCATACAGCCTTACTAGGGCTTTGCATTGTAGGAGCTATTGTGAGTTTGATTACGATATTTCTTTTCAAGAACAGGAACTTACAGAAATCCATGAGTTGGCTAGTCGTATTATGTGGCTTAATCCTTGGCGGATTCGGTTACTGGCTGTTTTCAAGTTCAGGTCAAGGCGCCACTTTACAAGCCGGCATAGGTATTCCTTTCGTATCTTCTGTTTTGGCTTTTATCGCAGGCATTTTTATAGGTAAAGATGAAAAACTTGTCAAGTCCATGGACAGATTAAGATAATGGGTAATAACAAACAAAGAAGGGGAAAACAAAATTGTTTTCCCCTTCTTTTATATATTCTTAGTGTTATCGTTACCTACCCTATTCTGGTCTTTTCTTAGCAGAATAGTTTACTTTCAGTTGTCCTGACTTACGCAATTTTTGCTTCACATCTGTCACAATCCCCATTGTCACGTCACCATCTACTCTAAGAGAAGTATTTATTCCTGGTCTTTGTTTTTCAGGAAGTGTACTCTTATGCTTTTCTAAGAATAGCGGAATATCACTAATAGATGAAAACTTGTCTCCTAACTGAATGGCTGGTTTCGTACCGTACTGTGCTTGAAACTTTTTAACAGGCTTTCCTATATAAATGTAGTTAACCAAGGATTTCTTTTCCAACTTGGTTAATTCTGTGGCATAAGGTACATTGTTATTAACCTTAAGCTCTGCATCTCTTAGTACTGTTACCACCATAAAAAAGAAGAGAAGCATAAAGATTATATCAGGAAGTGAGGCTGTAGACACTTCTGGTGTAGAGTTCCCTCTTTTCTTTGAAAATTTACCCATCTTTTCTTGTATTAATTTTCTTCTCCAAAATTTGTTGGCTCAGCTTCTGAAATTACTAAAGGAATCTCTGATCTGATTTTCTTCTGTATATCCTTAGGAAGAAACTCAAAGCTTTTTCCATATTGTCTATTCGCTGCCTCTTCTCTTAATTCGTTATAAGCGGCTTTCAATTCATTGTAGACTTCTAAGTAAGTCTTATAACTCGTTCCTCTATCGTTTTTAATAGAGATAATCGCTTTCTTAGGATTCTCTGCCATATCGTCCCTACGATTAGGGTTCACGATAAATTCTTTGGCATTGGCTCTTAGCGTCTTGACACTTTGTGGCTCTCCTCTGACTAGTAATTGGTCGTCTGCATTTACAAGAACAGAGTAGACATTTCTTGTCTTCATGTTCAGCGTCTCTGGTTCGTCTTCAGACCAAGGCGGTAACTTTACAAGTACCCCTTTATCCACATCAATAGTCGTGGTAACCAAAAAGAAAATAAGTAGCAAGAATGCAATATCCGCCATGGATCCCGCATTTACTTCAGGTGCTCCTCTCGTTTTTTTCTTAGGCATAATTGTGCAATTTATTGGGCTACTTCAGCAAATTCAAAATCTCCATAATAATAGCAGCACCAAAGGCTAAAGCGATACTTATCACTGCAGTTTTCACGCCTCCACTTATCAATTTAGAGGCACCATCGCTTACATCAAATTTTTCACTAAGCATCGCTATTCTTCCTGTAGTCTCAACATCTGATGTAGAATAGAAAATCAGAAATAAAAGACCTACTGCCAAGAATGCAAACAATATTTTCATAGACCCTTTGAGGTCTGTAAATAGATTTAATATAATAAAGAGTATAACTGCGACCGCAGCAATGCCGACAAGTACAACCGTTATATTTATTGCAGGATTGAAAAAGTCAAAAGTTGCATCAGCATTATTCTTTAATATATAGTTTAGGTCATCAGACAGGCTATACTTTGAATTCACACCTGAGATTATTGAACCAATGGCAATAGCTGATGCGAGTGCCCCTAAGAGAATAGCAAAAAGCTGACCTCTGCTTGTTAGTAATTTATACATATTGATTTAAATCTCTAGGTTACTTAAAAACACCATTTCTAGCCATCACATCTACAAGTCCAATGGAAGATTCTTCCATTTTATTGACTATTCCATCAATTTTGGAGACAATATAGTTGTAGAATATCTGAAGTATAATCGCCGCAATAAGACCAAAAACTGTTGTAAGTAAGGCTACTTTGATACCTCCTGCAACAACAGATGGAGAAAGATCCCCTACTGCCTCAATTCTATCGAAGGCTTGAATCATACCTATTACCGTACCCATGAAACCAAGCATCGGTGCTATGGCAATGAAAAGTGAAATCCAAACAAGGCCTTTTTCTATAAGTCCCATCTTAACAGAACCATATGATACAATGGCATTCTCTACGGCTTCAGGACCGTTATGAGCATTTCTAAGTCCTTCATACAGAACA
>CAYNJK010000285.1:0-4289 GCA_964397575.1 uncultured Saprospiraceae bacterium | reverse complement strand
CCGTTATCTACCCATTGGGAGATTTTTGCAATCTCATCATCAGACAGAAAGTTCTCACCTAGGAATCTGCTATATGAAGGATCAGGCGACCAAGGTGGCATGTATTTTATTGCAGTTACTTCCTTAATAGTAGGTCCCCATGATCTAACTTCATCGTAGTTAGACAAAGTCATAGGACCAATCTCACCTGTTCTGTGACAACTGGCACATTTCGTATAGATTATCTCTGCGATGTCATCCGCATAAGTAATTTGGGACCAAAGATCTATATGAATAAATAGACTTAAAATAATTAGTGACAATAATCTCATCCTAGAGTTCTTTAAAGTTTATAAAGCATCCAATAGCTTGTGTTATTGGAATTCCTATTTGTTCTTGTTTTGAAATTTGAGTTAAGGCCATATGGAGATTGCGTTCTGTTATAACACGACGCCTCTGACCTATCTTCGCATAAGAGTTATCGATGCGTCCTCTGTATAGAATTTTCTTATTCTTCTCATCGTAGACGACCACCTCTGGTGCAATGGTAGCTTGCATCTTCTTCGCTTTGGTCTTATAATAATCAGTTTTGCAAGGCAGTTGTAGCTGATACTTCTCCTTGAATGCCTCTATTTTAGGTGGCTTAGAAGAGAAATTAGGCCAATAAGCTATAAACTGACATGATGAACTATTGAATTCAGTGTACAACCGATTGATTTCAGCAGTCATATTCTGAGTAATCTTACATTCGTCTAATAAGAAGAAATTTACTGTAATACTGTCTGAGTACAATTGCCCTTTTGCCACTATAGAGGCGGCCATAAAGGCAGTCAGACAAAAACTCTTGATGTATATTCTGAAGCTTGACATAATTATGACCAAAGATACAAGGTATTAGACTTTGAAAAGTTAATAAACCTTGAATTCAATAAATTTACCTACTAATCTATATTTATAACCGACCCATGAATGAAAAGCGTAACATAATCTGCTTTGGTGAAATGCTTTGGGATTGTTATCCAAATGAAAAAAAACCAGGTGGAGCACCACTCAATGTCGCTGCACATCTCGCTCAGCTAGGTAACCAAGCAACGATTCTGAGTAAGGTCGGAGAAGACAAACTTGGAGAAGAGCTCATTGCATACAGTTCAGATTTGAAGGTAGATTGTAGTCTGGTACAGAGATCTACGACAGCGCCCACTGGCCAGGTTCTGGTTCAATTGACCGAAAAAGGCATTCCCAGCTATGATATCCTGGAGCCTGCAGCCTGGGATAGCATCCAAAGCAGTCATCAGGCCAGTATCCAAGTCTCTAAGGCAGCTGCCCTAGTATACGGCAGTCTAGCTAGCAGAAGTGACCTAAGCAGGAATACACTGCAAGAACTGCTTAAGGTCTCTCAACTCAATATCTGTGACCTCAATATCAGACAGCAGTATTACAGTCGAGCTCTTATCTACGAAATACTGTCCAAAACACATATCCTGAAAATAAACGAAGATGAGGCTGTGCTGCTAGCTGAACTATTTGAGTTGGATCCTGCAAAGATCATTCAGCAACTAACGGATAAGTTCATGTTGGATATGATTATCTTGACTTTAGGATCTAAAGGTGCTGAAGTCTTCCATAAAGGTATCCTATATAAAGCTCAGACTTACAAAATTGTTCCAGTAGATACAGTAGGAAGTGGTGATGCATTTCTCGCCACCTTTATAGACGGCTTACTCCGTGGAAAAAGAATAGAAACAGTATTAGATGCTGCTATGCGTATGGGCGCCTATGTGGCTACACAAAAAGGAGCCATACCAGATCACAATAATGAGCTTATAGCCGAACTGAAAAAAGCTTGATTTAAAATTTATGACAGAATAGTAACTCAATTCATAAAAAATCAAGACCTTAATTGCTATAAAATTTAAATGAAGCCACTCCAACGATTCCTTACAAAAGTGCTGCTACTTGCACTTGCTCCCATAGCCATATTTAATGCCTGCACAGAAAATACAAACCCTGGCACAGAAGAATGGGAAGCATTATTTAATGGCGAAGATCTTACAGGCTGGACAGCAAATTTCAATAATGAAGATGTCGGCATCAATTACAAAAACACCTTCCGTGTTAAGGATGGATTACTGCAAGCATCCTATGAAGACTGGGATACTTTTGCCAATGAGTTTGGACATCTCTTCTATCACAAACCCTTCAGCTACTACAAAATAAAAAGTGAATACCGCTTCGTAAGCGAGCAACCTAAAGGAGCCGAAGAGTGGGCATATAAGAATAATGGGCTTATGCTCCACTGCCAAACACCTGAAAGCATGACCAAGGCTCAAGCTTTTCCATTGTCTCTGGAATTCCAACTTCTAGGTGGTAATGGGACGGATGAAAGAACTAATGGCAACCTTTGTACGCCAGGCTGTGACGTTATCATAGATGGAGAATTTGTAGAAGAACATTGCATCTCAGCAGACAGTCCCACTTACCATGGAGAACAGTGGGTTACGGCAGAAGCTGTTGTACTAGGAGACTCTATCATACATCATATTGTAAATGGAGACACAGTTATTTCTTACTCCCAGCCTACTATAGGAGGCTGGTGTCCTGACTTAGACACTGTGGCCTTTGTAAGGGGCACACCATTAAAAGAAGGACTTATCTCTATACAAGCTGAAAGTCATCCTACAGATTTCAAGTACATCAAGGTACTAGATTTATGTGGGTGCATGGATCCTAAAGCAAAAAACTACAAGTCTTACTATATAAAATCAGACAAGTCAAAATGTGTATATTGACATCAGATAAAATCTAGCATGGAAAGAAAACTTAGAATGGGTATGGTAGGCGGTGGCCAAGGTGCTTTTATAGGAGAGGTACACAGGATGGCAGCAAGACTGGATGGCATGATAGAATTGGTCTGTGGCGCCTTTAGTAGCAATCCTAGGAAATCCAAAGCTTCAGGCAAGGCCCTTTTTCTAGATTCCAAAAGAGTCTACAAAAACTATGAAGAGATGATGCGTAAAGAAAGTCAGTTGCCTGCTGATCAGCGTATGGATTTTGTCACTATAGTGACACCTAATCATCTACATTTCGCTCCCGCCAAGTTGGCTCTGGAATCTGGCTTTCATGTAGTCTGTGACAAACCAGTTACCTTCAATTTGGCTGAAGCTAAGGAACTAAAAAAACTTGCATCACGTAAGCGACGGATATTTGCTGTGACACATAACTACACAGGTTACCCTATGGTCAAAGAAGCAAAAGCTATTATCTCATCTGGTCAGTTAGGAAAAATAAGAAGAGCTATAGTAGAATATCCGCAAGGATGGCTAAGCACCAGACTAGAATCATCAGGACAAAAACAAGCCAGTTGGAGAACTGATCCTAAGAAATCAGGTAAAGCTGGATGCATGGGTGATATAGGAACACATGCAGAAAATCTTCTAGAATATGTAAGTGGGCTCAAAATCAAAAAACTATGTGCAGATCTCAACACTTTCGTACCGGGACGTGCACTCGATGATGATGGTGCCATACTATTAGAGCTAGAAGGAAAAGCAAAAGGAATCCTATTCGCATCTCAGATAGCAGCTGGTGAAGAAAACAATATCCGACTGCGAATCTACGGTGAGAAAGGTGGACTCGATTGGTCACAGCAGGAGCCCAATACCTTATTGCTCAGATGGCTTGATGGTCCTGCAGAAATTAGGAGAACAGGAGTCGGAACACAAGCGCTGACTACTGCACATGCAATCAGAATTCCTGCTGGTCATCCTGAAGGGTTCTTAGAGGCTTTTGCAAACATTTATCGCAATGTCGCCCTCACCATCAATGACCTCAATCAACGAAAAAAACCTAACCCACTCTATCTCGACTTTCCAAATATTGATGACGGTATAAGAGGCATGCGATTCATAGACAAGGTTATAGAGTCCAGTAAGAGCAAGCAGAAGTGGACGAAATTCTAAACATCAAAAACAAATAAATCGAACATAAAGATGAAAACTATAAAAGGACCAGCAATATTTCTAGCACAATTTGTAGACAAAAAAAAACCATTCAACTCACTGGAAGGGATGTGCAATTGGGCAAGTAGTCTAGGCTACAAGGGGATACAAATACCTACCTGGGAGAAGAACCTTATAGATCTCGACAAAGCCGCCAAGAGCAAAACTTATTGTAATGAACTAAAAGCAATGGTCGAATCTTACGGCCTAAAAATATCAGAATTGTCTACACATCTGCAAGGGCAACTGGTTGCTGTAAATCCAGCTTACGACATCATGTTCGATGCTTTTGCCCCGAAAGAAGTAAAAGGC
>CAYNJK010000284.1:0-4303 GCA_964397575.1 uncultured Saprospiraceae bacterium | reverse complement strand
CCTTCATACAGATGCAACTTCTTAAATACTCTCAGAAAACCGTCATTAAGTATGCTGATAATCTGATCATCATCTTGCGTATATCTCATTACCATCTTTTCCATAGTAGGAAAGTAATGTCTGTATAGCTTCTCTTGAGCCAATCTAATATTTTCCTTACAACATGAAATGAGCAGGTCTCGCTCGGAGTCATTATGGAAGGAATATTTTGATATGGACGCTGACATTAACTAAATGAATTATTTACATTAAGATACCAATTCTTACAGTAAGTCTCTTGTATGTCAGCCGTTGCTCAGAAATACTTCTTGTCCACGGACTACTATAAGTAAGCTTTGCCCGCTGGAACTTATAGCCTACATCTACAGTAAATTTGTTTTCCAGTCCTCCCAGCCTGAGTCCTATAGCAGGGTAGAACATCAGTCCACCTCTTGCTTCTGTAAGAGAGAAATCTTCATCCTTTATTGCGATACTGTATCCTGCTTGCACATTGGCAAATAGGGAAGTGTTTTTAGGAATAAAGAAACTTGAAAATTCAGCAAAGATCGGTACAAAGTTTTCTGCCGTATTCCAGATGAATCTATCGTAACCGATACCGGCTCCTACACCTACTAGCCTGCTAAATCTATAGCCAGAAGAAAAAGACAGTCCTAGGCCGTTTACCTTGTTAGCTCTTTCTCCATTATTGGCGACGATCAGTTGGAATTTGCCAGTATAATAAACGCCATTTTCTCTGAAGTTATAATTATGATACTTTTGAAATTCCAATGCACTTTTATGCTGTACTTTTAAAATTGCTTCGCTAGGCAACACCATGCTTTCGTTCCATTCAGTTTTGAGGTCTATATATTTTCCTATTTCCCAGGAGTTGACTTTACCTTCTATGATTGATCCGTTTTTAAGCTCGACGATGACGACTGCTGGATCTGTCTGTGTAACTTGATCTTGTGCATTGGTTCCAACGATTGTTAGAACCAATGCGGCTAGAATTATGGATATTTCCTTCATCAGTATTATGGTGTAGAAGGTAAGAAGCTTAGTAGTTCTAGATCAGATGGGTCTGACGAATCATACTGATAGAGCCCATCCGCACCGATTACCAAAAGATGATCTTGCGCCAATGAAATCACATCATAGGCATCTATATCTTTGATATGAGCTACTCTGTTATCATCTATCTTATTGAGGTCATCATTTTCAAATACTTTAAGCCCGTGACTACCTTCGCAGATATACAAATTATTTGCTCTTACTGCAAGTCCATGAGGATGGTCCATATCGAAACTTTCTATAAGTTGGGGTGATCTGATGTTACTTACATCGAGGACATCCAGCTGGTTTATAAAGTTTTGACAGGCAGTGCCATTTCTCAAAGTCACATAGGCGATATCATCTTTTACAAAGACTGGATCACAGGCATTAGCATGTCTAAATGCAGATACAAACTGAGGAGCGGCAGGGTCTATTCTGTCATAGATAAACATGCCGTTATTTCCACCAATAAATAAATGATCTTCATAAGGAAATAATGTTTCTATCTGCCAGCCTACCGTAGTTGTCTCTGTCTTTGTTGGCTTAAGTGGATCACCTAGGTTATATGATATAAGCTCAGTTAGATTGAGAACATACAAATAGTCATCTAAAACGGAGAATCTAGCAAAAGAACCACCTACTCCTGTAATGGCATTGGCTGTGGAAGTAGGAGTAGATCCTCGATTATTTTCAGTCGTTCCGATAAAACCACCATTGGTGTTAGCAAAATCTGCATCCACAAAGACTGATTCGTTACCCCAGAAAAATCCACTTCCAAAATTAGGATTACCACAATCTATTTCTACAGTTCTATTGGTTTCCTTTGTGCCGACATAGTACCCTCTTGCATCATCTTCTATCCAATTGTAGTTATTAAAGACCAGCTCCTCTCTACATAATAATCTAGGATGCTGTAGATTGGCGACATCTATTGTGAGTAAGTCTACATAACTGTCAGCATACATAATATCATTCCTGATAGATACATCCAGATTGCCAGGTATAGCTAGAAATCCTATGCTCTGAGGACTAGAAGGATCACTATTGTCGTAGATATGGATACCTTCATAGCGTTCATTGATCATGATCATGTCGTTGTAGAAATAGATCTTACCAGGAATCTCAAGCTTTCTTTCACTTACAAAACTGGGGTCTATCCTGAAGTCATCTGGATGTGCAAACAGCGCTTCGAATTCTACAAAACTCCTTGTTTCTGCACAACTGTCTTCTAGACATGAACTGAAACCTATCAGTATTGCGCATAGACTAAGGACAAAACCTACTTTAACTTGCTTATTCATTTTTTACTTTTTTCTTTGATTAGAAATTACTCAATGATTTTGATTTTATAACTGTAAGAATCCGGAGCATCCTTGGTTATATCAGTATAGACAGCATAGGATTGGCATTGCGTTTGATTTTTATTGATTTTTTCTTGTATTAATTGGCAAACCTTCTAGCTTGGGCACTGTTTCTAAGACTAAAGCTATATTCTATGAAGAAAATTCTAACTTTTGGTGCCAGTTCTAGTATAAATTCAATAAATAAGCAGTTAGCAAGTTATGCGGCCTCCCTTGTACAAAATGGCGAGGTGCATCTTATAGATATGAATGATTACGAAATGCCTATCTACTCAATAGACAGAGAGCAAGAAGGCATCCCAGAACCAGCCATAAGATTTAAGAAGCAAGTGAAAGAGGCCGATGCCATTATAATCTCCTTTGCAGAACACAATGGGACCTACACAGCAGCCTATAAGAATGTGCTCGATTGGGCGACAAGAGTAGAAAAAGATATGTGGATGGGAAAACCCATGTTGCTGCTATCTACCTCACCAGGAGGACGTGGGGGTCTGAACATATTAACTATTGCTACAACCAGTTATGCTTATCTCAATGGTAGAGTCATAGGATCTATGGCAGTGCCTTCCTTTGGTGACAATTTTACAGAATCAGGGCTAAAGGATGAGGAATTGCAAAGGCAACTAGAAGAGCATATTGCCACTTTAGAACAAGAACTAAAGTCTGTCTGATGAAGCTTGGCTCTGCATCACTTTCTATCTAGTCCTTTTGACGGTGTCAAAAGAATTTATTCAGCGCCAGAAACTACCGATACTCCGTGCATAGTAACCTTTCACGAATATGATTGTAATCTCTATGGCATTATCCTTAAATTACAATGATGTACACTTCCATTATAATAGACGACGAGCCGAAGATTCAGAAAGTCTTAGAAATTAAGCTTTCCGAGTATTGTAAGGATATAGATATCGTAGCTATGGCTCACGATGTAGACAGTGCTTATGAGGCGATTTTGAAACATGATCCAGCGATTATCTTTTTGGATATAAATATGCCTGGTGCCTCAGGATTCAAGCTGTTAGAAAAGTTTACCGACATTAAGTTTGAGATTATTTTTGTAACTGGTTACAATGAGTATGCTTTGGATGCCCTCAAAGTAAGTGCCGTAGATTATGTGCTGAAACCTATAAAAACTGAAGACCTGGTTGCAGCGGTAGAGAAGGCCAAAGAAAAAATTGAAAAGAACATCATTGTAGATAAGTACAAAGTTCTACAACATAATGTGAATAACCTTGGCAGCCAGGATACTCAGATTGCTATTACCAGTGCACAAGCCTATGACATTGTAAAAATTGCTGACATTACAAGATGTGAGGGATGGAATAAGTATACAAGAATTTACCTCGATGATGGAGAAATGTTAGTGAGTTCCTCTAATATTGGTAGCTTTCGAGAACAGTTAGAGCCATACGAATTTTATGCCTGTCATAAATCTCATATAATCAATAAGAAAAAGATTAAGCGGTACCTCAAAGAAGGAATTGTCATTCTTACCGATGGCTCAGAAGTGCCAGTTGCTCGGCGAAGAAAGGAATACTTTCAGAATACTATTCTCAAATCCATCTATACTTCCTAATTTACCTTGGTGACTTCGCTTAGGTTATACATAATACTTTCATTAATTATTTTCTTAGTAATACTAGGGTCTCGCAGCTTTGCCCAATCTCCAGATATTGTAGAAACAGTAGTCTTAGATCAAGACAAAGGACTGAAGGAAAGAAGCATCAATTATATTACTCGAGACGGGCAAGGTTACTTCTATTTGTTTTCGGACAACGTCATTCAGCGGTATGATGGACAAAATTTTAAAGACGTAAGTACTGGTTTGCTGATACAATTGCGACAGTATCTAACTAACATAGTCGCAGTTACAGAATCAGCTGGAGATATCTATATACGCTTTCTCGATG
>CAYNJK010000283.1:0-4314 GCA_964397575.1 uncultured Saprospiraceae bacterium | reverse complement strand
GTATAGAGCTGTCTGCACAGGAAGACTTCAGTTCTTTAGTCCAAAGAATGGATACACAGCATATCAATTATCAGCATATCAATAACAACCCCATGCTTTTTGAGATGCTCATATAAAACATAGTTATAATCTGTTAAATTGTAGATTCATTGTTTGGATATGAGCCAATCTATTTATTTTAGAGAAATCTTCAATATGAAATTTTTCCACTTTACCTTCCTTACCCTACTTCCGGTATTTTTAGTTGCTCAGACCTTTACGGACTATGCTAGTCCACTGAATTTGACAAAGAATTCTAAGATAATTAAGGTTTCGGAATCCGAAGATGCGATAAAAGTTTACTTTATAACTGAAGTCAATACAGACGATAATGTCGATGTAAATCTGTTGTATGCTGTCAGATATGAAAATGGAGATTTAGATAATCCTAAAGTCTTTGGAAAACACATATTGTCCAACAGTCACTACACTAGCGACGGTAGCTATAAAGTTTCAAAGGGTAAGATGACCTACGGCACACAAGATGACGTTATCACTTATGAGGGAGCTCTGGAGTTGTATGATGATCTTAAAGATCTAACTACCATAGATTATGCAAATAGAAAACTGCCAGACACTTATTATAAATCTTCATTAAATCGAGGCTGGAGGCAAGAAGTAGTAGCATTTGAGAGTACAAAGTATGTTCGTGCTAAAGACGGAGAAGCTAAGCCAGAAGCAAGAAAAGACAAAGGACTTTTAGGTAAGCTGGTAGATCTGTCAAATGACTTAGCTGGTGTCCAACAATACTATGTAGATGTAGATAAAGTAAGTCATGACTGGAAGGAAAGTTATAACGGCGGTCAAGACAAAAAGAATCACTGGACTATTGCACATTCAGCAGCATGTCAGACCACAGGGAATGCACTTGCTGTAAACTACAAGAAACTGAAAGATGACAAGTACCATCACAATTCTAATGGTGAGATAGTTCTATTCGACAATCAAGGCGAACTAGTAACAAGACATGAAATAAAAACGGATCTTCCATACGCAGTAAAAATGACAGATGATCACCATTCAGAAAGTGCTCAAGGCAGTACTCAGTTAGATTATCTTACTTTGGTGTCACAGCAAGTGGTGGAGAAAAAATATAATTCTGATGGCAACGATAAGCAGTATGCTATTATGTCTGTAGACAAAGATGCCAATACGATGTACAGTTATACTTATGACCTTCCATATGAAAAGAGAATTAATTTAGATACCCTCATAACTATGGATGGAGGAAAAAGTGTCGTCTACGGTTTTTGTTTAAGAGAGAAAGGACATTTCCTTTTGGAAGCCGCACCTTCTGGTCAGAAAATGACAACTTTTACACCTGTAGATCTGGGTGCAAGAGATTTTGCTAAATACGTAGAGCACAAGGGAGATACTTATATCTTGTATACCAACAAAGATTTGTCCACTAAGATTGTGAATCAAATTGCAGTGTATAAGGTTAAAGACGGAGATACTTCCATGCCTCAGTATTTCGAATTTTCTATGAAGAATAGAACTGCGGCAAATGTAGAAGTACTTGTAAATGGTGATGATCTGGTTCTAGTGACTAAAGAACGAGCTGAAGGTCTCAAAGATTTCAAGTTCGAGATGGGTAGGCCCACTTTCTATAAATTGTCAGGGGACAGTTTTGAGAAGATTGGTTCTTTTGAGGATGACTCACGTGCACTTATTGCAGATCATGTGACTGAAGATATGACAAGCTATAGCGTAGGTTCTAACCACTATTTTCTTTCTAAAAAGTTTGTAGAAGGTCCTAAGGGTAAGCAAGTAGTGAAAGATTATATTACTAAGTTACAGTTGTAGACCGCCGCCGCCTTATATTATATGGAGTAGTATCAAAGTAACGAGAGCTGGCAAGGCTTGTATATAAAAAATCTTTTTGTCCACACTGTAAGCACCGTAGATGCCTGCAATAATTATACAGGCTAAGAAAAAGATTGCAGTATAGATTTGGCAGTGAGGTTCCCATATGAATATGGCGAAAATTAAGCCTGCAGCCAGAAAGCCATTATATAGTCCTTGGTTGGCCGCCATTGCTTTGGTCTGTGGAAACAGGTCTTTTGGGAAGCTACGGAATATCTTAGGGCCCTTCGTCGTCCAGGCAAACATTTCGAACCACATAAAGTAGAAATGAAGCAAAGCTATTAATCCGAGAAGTATTTTTATGGCGACATGCATGACGATTGGCTTTTCAATGTTTAATTAATGCGGCAAGATACTTAAGATTTTTTTCGTTCTACTTCCTTTGGTCGGGTAGTCAGGATAAGAGCATATTTGTAGTGCCTTCTACGTCGTCCATCTTTTGAAAATTCTGATTTCACCTTATACAAGTCAGTATAGATTATGAATGTGTTCTTACCTTACATCCGTACAAACTAACTATGCAACAACTTGATGGCCTCTATATAAAAAAACTCTTCGATCCTTACTTCGAGGCACCATTAACTGTATGGCAAGAATTTTCAAAGCAGATGGTACATCGGACTTTTAAAAAGAACGAGATTATCAAAGAAGCAGATGAAACTGAAAAATATATAGACATCATAATCAAAGGCTCTGTCGGCGTTTTCCTCTGGACTGACAACAATGCCAAATGTGTAGACCTGTTTTATGAAGAGTATTTCAGTTGTGACTACATGTCCTACCTAGAGAACAAACCCAGCGAATTATTTACACAAGCTCTTGAAGAAACAGAAGTCTTTTCTATTTCCAGACAGAATATTGCAGCCCTCTATGACGGCAATGTAATAGGATTGCGAATAATCCGTGCCGCCACTGGTTCTCTATTTGTACATAAGCAACGACAGCAAATAGCCTTACTTACTCAGACAGCTGAGGAACGATACAGGACCATGATGGAAGAAACACCTGAGATTCTGCATCGTACAGCTTCCAAGCATATTGCTTCCTACCTCGGTGTCACGCCAGAGAGTCTGAGTAGGATTAGGAATAAGTATAGTTAAGCCTTATTTCAGTAAATTCTAAAGCAAAGTTAATCTCACAACCTATTGATAGTCAATTGCCTATGTTTATCTAAGCATATCACTCTACACCTTCCAACCCCTCGTTCTGTGTACTCTGACGATCAGCAGTCGCGATGAGCCGCCTAGGTCGTAATCTCTTGAAAATTATGTTTTTACAACACAAAAAGTCCTCTGTTTCAGAATAAATACCTTTTCAGAAAAGCACTTCTACCCTGCTTCTTCCCAAAACTTACCATACATCAAGTTTTTTGCCTCACATCAGCTCTTTCTTTGTTCTAGATTAAAGAAGTAATCAGTTTCTGTATAATCTACTATTGATTAAAAAAAGGCTACTGCGGTAGTTATTACTTAATTAAAATTTATAAGACATGAGACAGAAAACATCAAGTGCATTTGTAAGTGCATCATGGGCAGCAATGGCAACAGGACTGCTGGGTTATCTTATTGGTCTCTGGAGATCTGAAATGGTACTTAATGAAAAAGGGTATTATTTCACAATTTTAATGTTTGGTTTATTTGGCGTCGTCTCTTTACAGAAAAGTGTAAGGGATAAGCTGGAAGGAATCAAGGTAACAGACATCTATTATAACATCTGCTGGTTTGGCACCATGATGTCCATCGTCCTGCTGGTTGTAGGCTTATGGAATGCAGATCTGCTACCTAGCGAAAAGGGTTATTATGCCTTTGCGTTTATCCTAGCCATGTTTGGCGCTGTTACTGTACAGAAAAACACAAGAGACAATCTGGCGATAGATCAGCCATTTGAGTCTTAGAAATGACAAAGCATATAGGGCGGCTGTCTTGGTACGGAAATACTAGGACAGCCGCATTTTTATTGGGGAAAGTTCCATTTTAGTCCTAGTTCACCATTCAACAAATTTGTCCGCAGCACTTGAAGTATTAGGCTGCTTTCTCGTAACTTTATCCCCGCTTATCAAATAAAGAGTTTGGATACTCTTTTCCCACTGACCGTACATTTTTACTAAAAGCTTATAAAAAAGTAATGAAGAGACTTATTTATGTAGCCATATTGGCCTTAATCAGCGTTTCTAGCCTTCTAGCACAACAGTGTGCGAATGGCCAACTTGTAATCGAAAAAATAGGCCTGATCGAGAATGATCACAGACATAACACGGCCTTTACCTATGGTATGATTTCGTATCAGGCCCATGAAGACAACTATTACTACGAGACTGCTGGAGACCCTACTTTTTATTTAGGCTATGGAAAGAGCCTCTGGGTTGCGGGTAAAGATGCAGAAGGAAATATCAGGGTCTCAGCCAATACC
>CAYNJK010000282.1:0-4347 GCA_964397575.1 uncultured Saprospiraceae bacterium | reverse complement strand
GGTAAGGGATCACTCCACCCTCCATCGAAATAAGGATCTCCATTTAGTTTGTGTACTCCTTTAGTGGCAAAGGGCAAGGTACTGGAAGCTATAACGCATTGTATCCAGTCTGAAGCAGATGGATTAAGGTATTGTGCTTCTCCTGTTTTTTTATTTGTTGCTACAATAAATACTTTTTTGTCTGCAGCATTTTTCATTGCAAGGTCAATGTCAAAGGGTACTTTTTGAGAAGCGACAGTCGCGATGTAATCTATATCGAGATAGCCTTTTTTGCTAAACGTTCTCCTGTAATTAGCAAATTGCTTGTCCTTTGCGAGAATCTTCATCGCAGAGATACAGTATCGGTATTGTTTGCTGAGTAAGTAGGAGAGCGCCACCGACCCTCCAGAAATGCCTATTAATAGATTAAAAGGATTAAAGTTTTTAGCAATAAAGGCATCTATAATACCAGCCGTAAATGCTGTTTTAAATCCACCACCTTCTATTATCAGACAATCATAGTTCACAGGAACAAAATACTCTTTTTTTAATATCATCGTCAGGGAAAAAACCGATAACGAAATTAAGGGTAATTACCCCTTTGGTTTTATCGAATTTTAAAGATATTTACAGTAATTAAACCGATACTGATGTTAAAGTTATTATTCTATCAACTACTTCTGAGTAGTTTACTATGTAGTTGTGGAGGAGAAAACAAGTCACCAAAGGGCAGTTCTCCTCAAAAAGCACAAGTCAATTCCATCAACAAAGAAACTGCCGATCCTTCTGTCAAAACATCGAATAGCAATACTGTTCAAGTAATAGAACAAGATAGCAAGGGTGCTACTCCAGAGCAATTAAAAAAAGCAGCAGAAATAATAGCAGAAGTAAAAGAATCTGATCTAGCTGCAATAAATTCTAAAAAGCTCTTCAAAATGCACTGCAGCATATGTCATGGATTCAAAGGCAATATGGAAATCAATGGTGCCAAGAATCTAATGAAATCTACGATTACACAACAGGAAGCTGTTGCACAGGTGTATCATGGAAAAGGTCTGATGGTCCCTTACAAAGGCGTTCTCACAGATGCTGAGATTGTAGCTGTTTCTAAGTATACTGAGACCTTAAGGAAGTAAAGTGTTATTGGCCTCCATGTAATTTCTAAGATAATGTGTATCTTAGAAATTAGGCTTAAGAAAATGTTACAGTCGCAGCGCAGACTTGAAATGTAACGTTACCCAATCGATTATAGAAGTTTCTTATTCTAAAATCTCAATTCCCAGAGTTCATTTTAATTATCAATCCAT
Source organism: uncultured Saprospiraceae bacterium (assembly GCA_964397575.1). Taxonomy (GTDB): domain Bacteria; phylum Bacteroidota; class Bacteroidia; order Chitinophagales; family Saprospiraceae; genus RFSX01. The sequence continues at coordinate 3,061 of CAYNJK010000282.1, read as the reverse complement.
ATCGTATGCTAAGAAGTATAATATGCTTAGTAATTGGAGTTTGGATGTATTGCGGGCAGACTTATGCCCAAGACATACATTACTCCCAATTTTTTAATTCTCCATTAAATCTTAATCCTGCCTTAGCAGGCATCTTCAATGGTGATGGCAGAGTTCATGCAAACATTAAAGAGCAATGGTCTTCTGTGCCCGTTGGTTATACCAGTGGCGATCTTGGATTAGATCTGAAACATGGTGTAGGACAAAAAGGACACTTTCTAGGCTATGGGGTCTTGCTTAACTATGATAGAGCTGGTGACCTAGATCTTGGATGGACAGGAGGTAATGCCTTTCTTTCTTTCTCTCTAAAAGCAGGCAACCATAGTTATCTGACACCTGGCATTTCTCTTGGTTTTTATCAAAGAGGCTTTAATGCTGCAAATGCACGAGCAGGAAATATCTGGAACGGAAAAGGCGTGGATCCTACAGGTGTATCTGAAAGTCTAGGCAGTGATGGAATCAATTTTTTTGATCTCGGTGCTGGGCTAAACTACAGATGGCAGAAGAGTTTCAGAAAACATTTAGACTTAGGTGCTAGTCTAGCACACATAAATATGCCAACTCAGAAATTTAGTAGCTCCGAAGCCTACGAATCTGACAGACCCATGAGGCTCAATGTATACGCTATGCTCAATGCACCATTAGGTGACAATCTAGATGTCATCCTTAATGGCTTATACTCTGGTCAGGAGGCATACGAAGAAATAGTACTCAATGCTCAGGGAAAAATCTACCTGTCCGACGCAAAAGACAAAGCGCTTTATGTCGGTGCAGGATACAGACTGAATGATGCTTGGTATCCAATGTTGGGTATACAAATAGGACAGTTCTACGGAGCCTTTAATTATGATGTAAACACTTCAGGCTTTGATGTCGCCACTACAGGCAGAGGAGGACCTGAGTTGAGCCTCAGGTACATTTGGGCCAAGGTGCCGACTACTGAGTACAAACCTTGTCTCATCTACTAGCCCAAAAATTGCATACACAATGAAAATTAAATATCTATCCATAGCTTTTGTCTTTCTACTTGTAGGAATTACAGAAGTAAGTGCTCAGTATTACTCTTTCAGCCAGCTCATCAAGAAAGCTGATGCTGCATACGAACAAACACATTTTCTGGAAGCCATAAAGTATTATCAGGATGCAATGGAATTGCCCAAGAATCCTGATCCGGAAATACTATTCCGGCTAGGAGATGCCGCATTCCAAAACCAATCTCTAGGATTATCAGAAACGACACTTCAGAGGTATTTGGACACAGATGAACCAGCACTAGCGCATGAAGCAATTTTCAGAATGGGACGCATAGCACAGCTGAAAGGAGACTACGCCGCTGCGGTAAGACATTATGACTTGTACCTTTCAGAATTTAGCGAGGTTAATGCTCAGTACACAAAAGACATAGACTTTCTTAGAAATTCTGCAGATTGGGCCCTAAATGCTGAAATCAAGACAGAAATAGATACTGTCATGCGGCTGGGGGATGATATCAATACTCCTGCTTCAGACAATGCCCCATTCTGGCACAATGACAACTTGTATTACAGTTCTCTGAATTATCAAATAGAAGGGGACGACTACAACAGGTACAAATCTCACATCCTCAAGGAGTCAGAAGTACTCAATATTCCAGGCGTTAAAGAAAACCAACTGGTATCCAATCCACACTTTACCCAAGATGGCAGCACCGTCTATTTTTCAATTTGTGATTACGTCCAAGTTTACAGCATAGACTGTAAAATATATAGAGCAGCAGTATTGGATGATGGGAGTATCGGCTCTGTTGTCATGCTACCTGAACATATCAATAAAGAAGGATTTACTACAAGCCATCCCACGCTTAAGGAAGATGGAACTCAGACTGTTTTGTTTTTTAGTTCTAATAGATTTGGAGGCAAGGGAGGATCTGACATATGGGAAGTGGCTGTCAATGGAGACAGCTATGGAGAACCCGCCAATGTATTTGCAGTAAACACTGCTAGGGATGAATGGACACCTTTCTATCACAATTCCACCGGCAACCTCTATTTCAGTTCTAATGGACGCCAAGGCTATGGTGGACAGGACATTTACAGACTATCAGAAGGAGCTACTGAGCCAGAAAATATGGGCAGCAAACTAAATTCTAGCTACAACGATGTGCATTACTTCCTTACTGAAAACGGCGCTAAGGGCTTCTTCTCATCTAACAGACCAGGGTCTTTGTATCCTGAAAATTCATATGAAACTTGTTGCTATGATATATACGCAAGTAAGTCCAAAGACTGCGAAATAGATCTGAAGACTCTGGCATATGATGCCGAAACTAGAGAACCACTGAATGGTGTCACGGTAAAAATATATGACAACACGACCAATGAGGTCCTCTATAATCAACTTGCTTCTACAAATGAAACCAAGGTGAAAATGCCTTGTGATGGAGACTGGAAACTACTAGCAACCAGAGAAGATTATGAAGATCTAGAACTAGACTTATCAGACTTAGGTGGCGTACATGGTGCAGAAAACCTTGTGACCAAAGAGCTCTTACTGAAGAAAGACTATTCAGAAATAGAGTTAACCTTGAAAGTATTTGAAGAGGTAGCCATGAAGCCGATAGATGGAGCAGATGTGTACCTTACAGAAGTTGGCACTAATGAAGTCATCAGTAAATTGGCAAATCCAGATAACTCTTTTGTGTTTCCTATTAAGTCGAACACCGACTACATATTGGAAATAAATAAGGAAGGCTTCAAGGAAAAGACAATTACGTTTAATTCTGGAATCGGTCAGATAGAACTAAGTAAAGAAGCTATACTTGAGTATCTAGATGTGGTTCAAAAATCTATCGTCTCCCTAGAGAATGCCATTCCGGTTACTTTATATTTTGACAACGATTCTCCTGACCCGAGAACAACAAACACTTTCTCATCAAAGACTTATACTGAAACATTCGACAGTTACTACTCTCAGAAAGATAAGTTTAAGGTTAAATACTTGAACTTATTCGGTAACGCGTCGGATAAGGTTGTAGCTAATGACG
>CAYNJK010000281.1:0-4356 GCA_964397575.1 uncultured Saprospiraceae bacterium | reverse complement strand
GCACAATCCACCTTTAAAGCCAACCAAGCCTTTCACCCAGGAGAACCTAATTCTGCATACAAGGTCGCAGAACACGAGGGGCATTATTATGTGGGTGGTAATTATTTCGATGATGTGATAGGAATATGGACCGCTTTCTATTCTGTGTACAACAGCGAAGGTATTCTGATAGACTTTAGGACAGAAAGAAAGGACACTATGTCTGTGAACGATATTTCAAAAAAAATCATGAGAGGTGCTTCTGGGCTCTATTATCTAGGCTCCTACCTAGGCAACTCTAAGCTAAACCATTATAATTTCGCCTTAGATTCCTCATGGATCAGCCATGAGGTCAATGCCAGAGCAAATAATTTTATACCGCATGACGCCACCTATAGTTCTGCGACTCAGACTTTCTTTATCGTAGGCAACAATATAAATGAGAACAATGAGCAGCATGTAAGAATTGTATCCTTGCAAGATACGATCCTAGATATTTTTCGTGATGGACCCAATTCTGGTTTTATAGATTATGGCAGAGGCATCACCTTGAACTCAGATGATAATATAGTCGTGTTAGGCGTAAGAGCATATCCTAATGACAGAGCTTCTTTTATCATGATTTTGGATCAGGAGCTAAAGGTCTTACATACCACACAGGGCACAGATGAGGAAATGGATTTTCCTGCACTTAGTGGTTTTATGGTAGACTCTGAGGACAATATAGTGGTACCAGGTGCTGGTGTCATAGATGGAAGCTTCCATCAGCTTGTCGCCAAACTGGATCCACAGGGTAAGCTGATCTGGAAAAAGAAACTGGATTATAATCATAACAACAGAGATTTGACTGGACAGTGGAGAAGCATAGTAGAGACACATGAGAAAGATGGATACATCATTGCAGGCAGTGAATCTTATCAGAGCACTCAGGCAGATACCTTTATTGTAAAGGCTGCCTTGGCAAAATTATCCAGCGACGGGAATGAAGAATGGTATAGAACTTATAGGTACAGGTCAGGATTACGAGCATCAGATGGTTTCTATGACATAGAGCCTACCTCCGATGGGGGCTATATAGCCGTGGGTCGCAGTCCTGTTTTTGGCTATCCTACAGAAGAAGAATTACCTTGGGTCCAGTCCATAATTATGAAAGTAGATGCTGAGGGCCGCCTAGACAAGACCAGTGCAGCGCAGATAGTCTTAGACAAGCAAGCCTCTATGACAGTCTATCCCAATCCATCATCAGACCTCTTATACCTGACCCAAGATTCCAATCAGGAGTTGCAAATAACAATTTATGATAACGCAGGCAAAGTAATGGATCGCTTTTCTTCAGAGCATAGTGACAACACAACTATACTGTCGGTTGCTAATTATCCCGCAGGTATGTATAAGGTTGTTTCTAGAAGTAGAGAAGGGACAGTTGCTATGCAGAGTTTTGTGAAGCAGTAGGGTCATAGCTGCTATAACAGCGAAGGCAATCTGATAGACTTCAGGACAGAAAGAAAAGATACAATGTCTGCAAACAGCATATCAAGTAAACAATACTTATCAGAAATGATCTAATAAAAATAGATCTTCCATGCCTACCTCGCTGTCTATGTTACCTAGCTTGTACTGATTATTGGCCACACCGTAAGTAGTAATCATAGTAGTAAGTATGTTCTTTTTTGTTTTGGATAGAACAGCAAAAGATGTCCTTCTTTGTCTCAGCTTATTAGCATATTCTTTAGTAATGACATAAGTATCGTTATAGAATTTTATTTCACACAGGTTTATAGTTCTGTCAGCTCTATCTATGAGCAGATCTATCTGTATACCTGGGTAATCACTGGTGCCTTTGTGCCTAAAGCTAGATGTTTCAGTATTTACGGCCGGAATGCCTAAAGCCATCTTGATCGCTTTTATATGTTTGATACAGATATTCTCAAAAGCATATCCTTGCCATATTTGATAGCTTTGATTTTGAGTCGATAATACCTCTCTCTTGCCTGCTCGTTTGCCTTTAATAAAGTGCATGTAGAATAGCGAGTATTCGTCTACTAATCTATATATAGCATCTTTTTTCTTTTTGCCATAGGGCAGAATTTCTGTGATAAAAGTTGCTGCTTTTAGTTCGGTTATAATTTTGGTAAGTCCTCCACCATTGGACAGACCTGTCATCTGTGCTATTTCATTTCGGGTAAGTCCTTCCCACTTAGTAGCCAAGGCTTCGATTATCGAAATATGTCTTTCTGCTTTTTCAAAAAGGGCATGATAGAGATTATCGAACTCTGTCCTTAGTATACCTTCTTTATTAAGTAATAATCGATTAATGATTCGACTTGCTGACTCCCCTTGACTTATCTTGTCAAGATAGTGCGGGATGCCTCCTATGGCCATATAGGTTTGGATAATTTGATAGGTGTCTAATCTTATGTTTCTGCTGCTGTAATAGATTTGCACTTCAGCCAGGGTAAAAGGTTTAAGATTGATGAGTTGGGTGATTCTATTATGCAATCCGCCCTTCTGATTCACGACCTTTTCTATCATCCATGATGCGGCCGATCCACATATCACTACTATTATATTTTGCTTATTGGCCCAGTCATTCCACCAGTATGCGAACTCTTGTAGGAAGTTAGACTTTCTGCCTGCTATCCATGGCAATTCGTCAAAGAAGATAACTGGCTTATTTTTTTTGCGCCGTTTACTTAAGAATAATTTGAGCTGGCTAAAGGCTTCGGACCAAGAGGATAGTTTAGGAATCTCTCTTTTGACAAGTTCTGATAATTTAACCCTAAATTTCTCTAGCTGATTATCGGCATCAGCATGTTGTGTTCCGGTAAACTCAAATGCCAAATTATCCTTGTAATGATGCCTAACCAGGTATGTTTTTCCTACTCTTCTCCTGCCGAGTATTGCTAGTAATTCAGCACTATTCTTACTGAGTAGTCTGTCCATTATGGCTCTCTCGTGCTGTCTTCCTATCATGTTATATCTCGCTAAATCCTTTCAAATATATGAGATTTAGCGGAATATAGAAATTTATAAGTCGCTAAAAGTGGCAAATATTATGAGATTTAGCGAGATATAATCTATTGCTGGTCATGTCATTTCCGACCTAGAAGACTCATAAATATGGGAAGATGTGGCTATAATTAAGTATTTTTACTTTAGAGTAAAAGTTATAAAGACCTATGCCTGCATCCACTATTCTAAAGTACCTCATATTCTGCTTCATTATCCTATTCCTAGCAGGCTGCGGAGAAGGTGATACAGAAGTCACACCTCTAAGTATATCAACACTACAGACAGATTATGACCCAAACGGATTTTCTCCCCTTACTGCGACTCTCAAAGTAAAATCCAACCAAGCCGTCTCCACTACCATAACTGTAAAAGGTAAATCAAACCCTAAAACAGATATTTCTAAAACTTATGAAATCGCAGATACAACCCTACAATGTCTACCTATAGTCGGGCTCTATGCAGCGTATAATAATCAGATAGAAATAGCATTTACACGAGATGGAGAATTGCTTCAGACAGAAGAACTTGACATCTTTACTGAGGCTCTAAGTCCACATATTCCTGAGATACAGATAGATGTGCCGGCTAGTGACGTTATAAAACCCGGACTGAATCTAGTCAATAGCTTTAGCAACAATGGTGAGGCAGTACCACAGAGACCATTTATGTTTGATGAGGAAGGAGAGGTACGATGGTATCTTGATTACGAAGGACATCCGCAACTGGGTAATCTATTCTATGATGTAGGCCTTATCAGATTGAGGAATGGTAATTTTGCATTTGGAGATGGCAACTCTGCTACCCTCTATGAGGTAGATGTCATGGGAGAAGTTATAAATGACTGGCCACTGAAGGGCTTCGGCTTTCATCATACCCTATTAGAAAAACCAAATGGAAACTTTGTCGTCACAGTCAATGACTGGTCCAAGCCCACTAGAGAAGACGTCATCCTGGAAATAGACCGAGTAAGTGGAGACATCGTAAATATATGGGATCTTAATAATTCATTAGAAAGGGACAGAAAAGCCTTGGAAATAGAAGGGATAAATCTGGATGTGGATTGGTTTCATGCCAATGGCCTCTTCTACGATAGTGCAGCGGATGAGATAATCGTCTCGGGCAGACTCCAATGTGTAGTTAAACTGAGTAATAATAATGAAGTCAAATGGATACTTGGCCCCCACAGAGGATGGACGACTTCAGGTAATGGCATAGAGTTAGATCAATTTTTACTTACACCATTAGATGCCGACAACCAACCTATTATCAGTCCAGACGTACTCGATGGAGCGACCTCCCACGAAGATTTTGACTGGAATTGGTTTCAGCATTCACCTCAGGTCTTACCTAATGGAAATCTGTTAC
>CAYNJK010000280.1:0-4366 GCA_964397575.1 uncultured Saprospiraceae bacterium | reverse complement strand
CTGCTAGAACTGCTATTTCTAAACTTAGAGAGTTGACTGACGCTAAAGAGGCTGCAACTTATCTTCCTAAGGTTATAAGCATGGTAGATAGGCTTGCAAAGAACAACAATTGGCATAAGAACAAAGCGGCCAATATAAAAAGCAAGTTGACAAAATTCGTAAATGGATTAGGCTAAGAGCTGATTTCTTTACAAAACGATAAATGAAAGCCTCGCATCTTGCGAGGCTTTTTTATTTGATTCCTTTCTTATTACAGTTAAGTTATTGCTGAACCTATTGCCCATTAGCTGGATCTTCCGTGGGATATTCGTAGTCAGGTACTTTCTTGCCGAAGACTTTTAGGTAGCGTCTAGGATTCAGTCTGATATCCTGCAAGAGTAAGTTCATATTGGTTGTAGTAGCTTGCAAGTCTGTGTAGAGCTTTTTGTCATTGAGAAGAAGACCTAGAGTGCCATCTTCACTATCCATAGCCACCAAAATTTTGTTGAGATCCTTAACCATAGTTGTCGCTTCGGTCATAGTAGTTTCTAGGGCTTTCAGACTAGCTCCTGCTTGATCTATGGTTGTGTTGCTTTTATTGACTGTTTCTGATAGTGAGATTTTGCTCAGATCGTTAGTCAATGTACCTACGTCATTCAGTATAGCAGATAATTTAGCATTGGACCCAACCAACGCTTCTGTGAGGATCGCCATATTATTTAGCGTGACTTCCAGATCTCTGGAAGACTTGTCCATAAGATTGGAAAACCTCGAAGTAGAGTTGGCAAGATTGTCCATAGTAGCAGAAAGATCCCTAATTGTTTTATCCAGAGGGGCATTAGATTCTGGTGCTCCTAGTTTTCCTAGTGTATTATCTATACTAGTCGTTATACTCTCGATATGGGGGTCTAGTTCATTTGGTGAAATTATAGAACCAAAAAGACCTAATGTTTCACTTTTCAAAATGGCACCATCTTCCGCACAATTTGATCCATCACAAAACTTATCAAAGATGAGCTCTATCTCTTTACCTCCCATAGGACCTTCATTGCGTAATTCTACTGTAGTATAATTTGGGAGTTTGATGCCTTTTTCTACCTGAAAACCAATTTTAATATTTCTAATGTCATCAGGTTCTGGAGCGATAGAAATGACTGTTCCCACCTGATAACCATGGATAAGAATCTTGGTCGCAGTGTTTATCTGTTTAGCATTATGAACTATAGTATAGTAAGTCTTTGCACCTCCGAAAAGGTTCTGACCATTTAGGAATTTGAAACCCCATATGGCAACTAAAGAAACAAGAATGGCTAATAAGGCAATTTGGACTTCTTTTCTCATCTTATGTATCCTAGGTGATTGGAAAATAAATGAGCACAAATGTAGCTATTGTTAATGGTACGGTGCTATACCTTTTCCAAATACTCTATAATGCCACTGGTAATCTGTTCTGCTAACTCTTTTTGGCCATTTTTAGAGTTCAGCAATTTGGAATCTTGGGGATTTGTCAAAAAGCCTAACTCCAAGAGGACACTTGGCATTTCTGTATACTTAAGCACTTTGAATTCAGCTTGCTTTAAACCACGATTCTTTATGGAAGACAGAGCCGCCATCTTTCTATGAATTTTCTCACCGAGAATGAGACTACGTTCGTCAGTGGCAGATTTAGACAGTTGGGTTAGAATTAGTTGTGAAATATCTGAAGCTTGGTTGCTGAACGCATCTTCATTTTGGATAAGATTTTCTATATGACTGGGCGCATCACCTGATTTTCCATAGACAAAGGCTTCAAAACCTCTTATCGTTGTATCCTGAATAGAGTTAGTATGAATAGAAATGAATAGATCTGCCTGGAGGTCATTGGCCATTTGGGCTCGTTGCTCTAGAGAGACAAACTTATCTTCAGTTCTGGTAAACCTTATATCAATTTGAGTATCATAATGCTTGAGAATGTCACTAAGAGTATGTGCAAATTCTAAAGTAATTCTCTTTTCATTGTGTTGAGTATGGGAACATCCTCCATCTTTGCCACCATGACCAGGGTCGAGTACAATTGTTAAGGGGAACTTAGATGATTTGTTAATGGATTTGTAATTATGCGTTATCGGGTTAAATAAACTTGAATATCCCGTTAAATACGCAGAAGATTGTACTGAAAAACAGCTTATAGCAAGAACTGTCACAGTTATAAAAGTGATATGTCTGTAGAAATTCACTTAAGAGAAAAGGAATAAAAACTAAATATATTAAAATTAATTATAATATATAAATTGAACATTTACAGGTATATATTTCTTTTTTATTTAGGATTGCTAAGCTATATGCCACATGCATACAGTCAGGAAAACCCAAAACCAGTAAGAGAAATTCCGCAACTAGAGCAGGATACACTTCCTATTACTACTACTCCAGGAGGCATACCTGACAGCCTTTCCACAAGCAATAGCGTAGCTGAGAAAGAAGAAGTAGAGGTAAAATTTTCTGACAATGATCTCGAAGATGAATTGATATACAGTGCGCGGGATAGTCAGAGATATGATAATAAAGCTGGTCTGATGCATCTGTATGGAGAAGCATATGTTAAATATCAAGACAAGGAACTGACTGCTGATTTAATAATTCTGGATATAGAGAATAATATTGCTGAGGCTATGATTTCTCCTGTTAAGAGGAATGCTCAAAAGCCAACCTTCAAAGACGGTGAAAAGGAATATAAGTACAACCGACTGAAGTATAATTTCGACACAGAAAAGGGTATTGTCTATGATGCGATTACCACTGAAGGAGAATTTACAGTGCATGGTAAGCGAACAAAGTATGTGAGTGGCGGAGATAATCTATATGGAAATAGTGATGTTATCTACAATGCCAATTCGATAATTACCACTTGTAATCATCCAGGAACTCCACACTTTGGGTTCAATGCAAAAAAGCTAAAAGTGGTATCTGACAAAGTCGCTGTAGCTGGTCCTTCTAATCTCCAGATTTCAGGAATACCGACACCGGTATGGTTGCCCTTTGCTTTCTTTCCGCTAACTGAAACGACAAGTACAGGATTAATTTTTCCAGAAGGTTTTCAGTTTTTCTCCCGTGAATTGGGCTTTGGGGTATCAGGTATCGGATGGTACTTTCCTATCAATGATTATGTACATACCACTATTACGGCAGATATTTGGTCTCAAGGAACACATGCCCTTTACTCTAATACTAATTATAGAAAAAAATATAAATACTCTGGAAGTGTCAGACTATCGTACAATAACTTCAGGAGGGAGAACCAAGAACTAATCAAGCAATCTGAAAAAGGCTTTGCCCTGAGATTATCTCATAATCAAGATGGCAAAGCACATCCATATAGAACTTTAGGGGGTAGTATAAATATCATAGGAAATGACAACGTCAACAGAGTCAACAATGATGCAGGCTCAGTCCTAACTAGCTCCTATACCTCTAATTTTAGTTTTACCCATAAGATGCCGAGGACGCCGTTTAGTTTTAGGTTAGGCATGAGCCACAATCAGAACACCAGAACTAATGTGATGAACCTCACCTTACCTGATGCAGCTCTGACGATGTCCACCATTTATCCCTTTGCTCGGAAAAATACCGGAGGTAATGAAAAAAAATGGTTTGAGAAAATTGCCCTTGGATATAACTCCAGACTAAGGGTATCTACCTCTACAACAGATACAACTTTGTTTACCAGAGAAACAATTGAGAATACGCAGGCAGGAATAGATAATGACCTGAATTTATCCTTCTCAACCCGTGCTTTTAAGTATTTCAATATTGTTCCAAATGCGAACTATAACGAAACCTGGGTACTCAATACGATCGATAATCAAATTATACAAAGTCAGCCCTTCAGAGAAATAGGGCCATCACTACAAGATACACTGGACTGGCAGGTGGATAGCCTATACCAGACTCAAGATTCGCTCGTAACTTCGGTAGTCAGTAATGGAGGAGCTTATCGGACTTTTTCTGCAGGGGTTACTGTATCTACGCAGGTGTACGGTACCAAGACTTTTGCTCGAGGACCTATACGAGGAATCCGACACTTGGTAAAGCCTAGCATAACTTATGGCTATTCTCCTGACCAGAGGAATCAAATAGATACCATATTTTATGGTGACAACCGTTCCTTGGCTTATTCGCCTTTTGATCAGGGGCCTTTTGGCAATCCAGGTTTTGGAAACCTGCGGTCACAAGTTAGTTATCGTATTGGTAATGTACTCGAGATGAAGTATTTCTCCAGGAAAGATTCTACAGAAAAGAAATTTAAAATCTTCGATAATGTGACCGCCTCGGGTAGTTATAATTTTGCCTTGGACAGTCTGAAGTGGAGTAGAAAATCATTAAGGTCTACATCAAGGTTGTTTGGAGG
>CAYNJK010000279.1:0-4368 GCA_964397575.1 uncultured Saprospiraceae bacterium | reverse complement strand
ACTAAACATTCTTAAAGAGAAAAAATAAAAAAAGAGCCAGTTGGAAATTCCAATTGGCTCTTTTTATTTATGTTCTTACTGATCGTATCAGCTTAGTAATTTGTGTTACCTGGACCAGCATTGTGCTTTCTTCTATTTTTCATAGGAGCTTTCAGACGCTTTGGATTTACAAGCTTCATTTCTTTTATGAGATGTGAGGCACCAGCATACTTGTCTACTACAAAAAGAATATATCGGACGTCTGTCATTATATTCCTACAAATAGATGAGTCGTAATTGTAATCACTCATAGTCCCTTCCCAAGCTCTATCAAAATTGAGCCCAATAAGATTTCCATGGGCATCTATCGCAGGACTTCCTGAGTTACCGCCAGTCGTATGATTGGTTCCGATAAAGCAAATAGGCAGCTTACCATTCTCCTTGTCTGCATAAGCACCATAATCTTCCTCTGCAAAAAGCGTCCTCAATTTCTCATCTACATCAAACTCATAATCACCAGGTTTATACTTTTCCATAACACCTTCCAGATAAGTCACAGGTCCATAATAGACAGCGTCCGTAGGGTTGTATCCTTTGACCTGGCCATAGGTTACTCTCATAGTGCTATTGGCATCAGGATAGAACCTTTTTTCTGGGAAAGTCTCCATTAGTGCTTTCATATATAAGCGCTGTAGGGAGTCTATTTTTGCATTAGATTGATTGTAAGGTGCTGCTACTTCCTTGTCATAGATTTTTTTCCATTCCTTGCTGAATTGGTAAACGCCATCTGCTTTCATCTTTTCTACAGCATCGCCAGCAGGCAGAGCGAGTAAAGCCATCATCTTATCCTTGTCCACGAAAGTAGAATTGCTATACAAATCTGAGGCTAGATTTTCCTCAGTTAATGAATGAGGTCTATAATAGGGACCTACTTTTTCTGCGTACAAGCTAGTCAGTTCCCCGAAGACCTCCTGATCTATAGTAGGATTATAATCCTTATAGAAGCCTTCTAAGAAGCCCATTACCCTGCCCTTAAAATTTTCGTAGGCCTGCTCACCATTGTTCTCGTAAGTACCTACCAGTCTCTGCATGATGCCTGCCACCCGCATAAGCTCTATATTCCTTCCAGTAAGTTCTGAATAGTAATCTCTTACATAGGCATAGGGCGCTCTCTCTTTGTAGAGCCTTTCGAATTCAGGCAGTATTTTTCTGTATGGGCTGTTCTTAGGGAGCTTGGAAACAAATTCTTCTTCGAACTTTTGCTTTTTAGGTATGGCTCTGGTTTTTGTAAGACCTAGACTCTCACCTATCCATTTCTTCCAGTAATTGGCAACACCGGCAAACTTAGAAGCATACTGTATTCTGATGGCCTCGTCATTACGCATATACTTGTCTATGATATTGAGTGCCTTTTCTCGGATTTCTATTTTAGCAGGATTAGAAACTTCTACTATTTCTTCGATAGCAACAGAAGGCAAGTACTCTTGTGTTCTTCCAGGAAACCCAAATACCATTGTGAAATCACCTTCCTCTACACCATCCACTGAGATAGGAAGAAAATGCTTAGGCTGATACGGTTTGTTTTCTGGAGAAGGATCTGCAGGCAAGTTGTCTGGACCGGCATAGATTCTGAAGAGAGAAAAATCTCCTGTATGTCTCGGCCATACCCAGTTATCTGTGTCTGCGCCGAACTTGCCTATACTCTCAGGTGGTGCACCTACCAGACGGACATCCCGATAAGTCGTCGTCAGAAAAGCGAAGTACTGATTACCATTGAAGAAAGGTCTTATCTGAATATCTTGATGGTCCTCCTTGATGATTTCGTTGCGGACGGTTTCCAGATTTAAATCTATGATGGATTGTCTTTCGGCTGTAGACATATTATCATTTACCCCTTTCAAGGCTTGCGCAGATACATCCATTATCTCATTTATCAAGGTTGCAGAAAGGCCAGGATTCATAAGTTCTTCGTCTTGACTCATTGCCCAGAAACCATTCTTAAGATAGTTATTTTCTAGTGTAGTATGAGACTGTATCTGTCCGTAGCCGCAGTGATGATTGGTCAGCAGTAATCCATTAGCTGAAATGAGCTCAGAAGTACAGAAACCACCGAAGTGTACGATAGCATCCTTAAGAGAGCCTTTATTGACACTATAGATGTCTTCGGCTGAGATTTTCATGCCTAGCTCTTGCATCTCAGCTTCATTGAGGCTTTTGAGAAAGAGTGGCAACCACATCCCTTCTCCAGCACGACTGCTATTCACTACTAAGCAGAGAGCGATAAGGGTAATTATATTCTTCATCAGGTTGTATTTTTTTTATACCAAAATTAAATCAACTACCAGACAACACCTACTTACTAGGTTTCTAAGTATTCTGGTAACACCTCGGAATGTAGGTAGAATATCTTATAATAGGATTTAAAATTTTATTAAATCCATTTTTTTATCATTTTTAGTGAATGGATGGTTCCATCTTTTTTGAAGAAAATCCTTTCTCGCTTTGGTCTTTATCCCATGGGTTGCCAGTTCTACTCTATTTTTTATTTGCAACTACTGTGATTTGGTATGCGAAAACAAAGGTGACCGCGCTAGACAAGAAGAAACGCATCCTCTTTTGGCTGTCACTGATTCCTTTTACTGCTCTTATAGTGCAAAATCTAATAAAGCTCAGCATCGGTCAGTGGACAGCACAGGAAGACTTACCATTTCATATCTGTAGGATCCTAGCACTGTTTGCACCTCTGGTGTATTTGAAGGACAATAAGTTTTGGACAGGTGTCTTTTACTTTTGGATTCTCGTCGGTACACTTAATGCTGTTATCGCAGCAGATATACGCTTTGATTTTCCGCACTACAACTACTTCAGCTACTTCATATTACATATAGGACTGATACCGCTGCCGATATATCATTGCTACATTCTAGGAAGGAAGATAGATCGTCGTGACCTCTGGAATACCTACTGGCTCGCCAATGTATTTCTATTGGCGACGATGGCAATAAATTTTACTATTGAGTCCAACTACATGTTTACCCGCCACAAACCTGTCGTCGCTTCGCTGATGGACCACTTAGGGCCTTGGCCTTGGTATCTGGTGGTATTGCAGTTTATAGGATTGTTCTTGTTTTGTTTAGTTTATTTACCGTTTGTGCTTAGAGGGAAGTCAAAGGGCTAGCTCAGTCTATGCTAATACCTTCAGAATCCCTTGAAGGGAGAACCGCTAAGCCTTTCCAGGTGTAAACGTTGAGTATATCAATACTAATGCTTGAATTTTATTTTCTTCATTTTTCTAATTTCACAGAATTTACTCAATAGATTGACTTATGACATCATAGTCCCAGAGCTTACCATCTCTATATAGCTCAAAGTGGAGATGTGGTTTTGTAGCTAATCCAGACATGCCCACTTTACCTATAACTTCACCTTTCTGGACAAACTGTCCTTCCTTGACTAGAATCTCTGATAGATGGGCATAAAAAGATTCCATACCATGATTATGGTTTACTTTGATACAGTTGCCATAGCCATCTTCGTAGTTACGGGTAGTCATGATTATGCCATCACCTGCAGCTAATACATCCTTGCCAAAGTCCACTACATAGTCTATTCCTTTGTGCGGTATCATTTTCTTTTGTATCGGATAATATTTCGGTCCAGGCTTCACAACATCTTTAAGATCACCAGACCTGACAGGAAGTAGAGTAGGTTGGAAATTAACAGCTTCGATAGTCTCTATGATGACATATTGAGCAATATGAATGTCTGAGTCAGTGTAACCCAAAGGTGTAAAACTCTTCATATGATCCAAAATTTCTTCCTCGTCGAAGATGATTCTACCTCCTAGTTTTTCAAAATGCTCTTGAATTCTTGCTTGCATATAAGGTACATGCATAGGATGTGTCTCTTTTAATTGCGAATAGGCCTCAGTTATCCTATCCGAATCGAAACAGTTGTCTATTAGGATGTTTTCTAATATTGCACCGAATACATAATCAGGCATTCTATTTTCATCTTCGACAGTACATGATATCATCATCACTAAGCAAATAAAAACAGGCATAAAAAGCACATAAGGAGTAATGCGTTTTGAAGCAGTTTTTTTGTTTATCATATCAATTCTTCTTTTGAGATTATTGCCGTAAAAGTTATTTGCTAAACTGAGAGAATGGGAGTCCATAATTTTCATCAATTCTTTGCAATACTCTTCTTTGTCACTATGTGCTTGTTGGTCTGCGTAAAATTCATGCGTCTCTTTGATAAGTTTTGCATACAAGTACACCATGGGGTGAAACCAAAAAATGACCTTCATTATTCCCATGCAAACTCTATCTACACTATGCCGCTCATTTATATGCGCTTGCTCATGTAGAATTATTGCCTTTAGTC
>CAYNJK010000278.1:0-4419 GCA_964397575.1 uncultured Saprospiraceae bacterium | reverse complement strand
ACATATTTTGAGGAAAACAAAATAGCCTGTATACATCAGGTAGATACCAGAGCTATAGTAAAACATATCAGAGACAAAGGAGCCATGAATTGTCTTATCTCTACTGATGAACTTGACTTGGAGGTACTAAAGCAAAAGTGTAAAGAGATACCTTCTATGGAAGGTCTAGAGTTGGCTTCCCTAGTTAGTACCAAAGAAACATACGAGCTAGGTGATTCAGATGCAGAAGTCTCTATAGCAGTATTGGACTATGGGGTCAAAAAGAATATATTAAGATGTATGGCAGATCGCGGTGCTAGCCTGAAAGTCTTCCCAGCAAAAACTCCAGTGGAAGAACTGAGAGCATATAAGCCGGATGGTTATTTTCTTTCTAATGGGCCTGGAGATCCAGCATCTATGGACTATGCGATAAGTGCAATCAAAGAACTCATGAAAGACCAGTTGCCTATGTTTGGTATCTGTCTAGGACACCAATTATTAGCATTGGCAAATGACATTCCTACGTACAAAATGCATAATGGACACAGAGGGATTAATCATCCTGTAAAGAACCTTTTGACTGGCAAATGTGAAGTAACCAGTCAGAACCATGGCTTTGGTGTCAGCCCTGATGCGATAAAGGCCAGTGAGGCAGTTGAGATTACGCATATGAACCTCAATGACGATACCATAGAGGGCATTAGAATTAAAGGTACAGCTGCCTATTCGGTACAGTATCATCCTGAAGCATCTCCCGGTCCACATGACTCTAGATACTTATTTGACGAATTTATATCAAAGATTAAGGAACATAAAAAAGTAGAAGCCTAGTGAGTAGAATAGTAGATATATCAGCAAGACAGATTTTAGATTCCAGAGGGAATCCAACCGTCGAAGTAGACGTGACCACAGAGAATGGATACATGGGCAGAGCAGCCGTTCCATCAGGAGCCTCTACTGGCAAGTATGAAGCAGTAGAGCTGCGAGACAAAGTAAAGAAGCACTGGATGGGTAAAGGTGTATCTAAAGCTGTTAAAAACGTAAATACCAAATTATGTGATGCCTTGATAGGGCAATACGTATTTGAACAGAAGGCCATAGACCAGATCATGCTTAAGCTGGATGGTACTCCTAACAAAGCAAAACTTGGTGCTAATGCTCTTCTAGGAGTCTCACTTGCTGTAGCCAAAGCTGCTGCTCAGGAGTCTCACCAACCTTTGTACAGATATGTAGGCGGAGTCAATGCTTGTACTTTGCCAGTGCCCATGATGAACATTCTTAATGGTGGGTCCCATGCTGACAACAGTATCGATTTTCAGGAATTTATGATAGTACCAGTAGGAGCACCCACTTTTTCTGCTGCGCTCAAAATGGGAGTAGAAGTATTCCATCATCTCAAAGCTGTACTTAAATCTAAGAGCTATTCTACGAACGTAGGGGATGAAGGTGGATTTGCACCTAACATCAAGTCCAATGATGAAGCAATAGAAATAGTTTTGTTGGCTATTAAGAAAGCTGGTTATAAAGCAGGTAAAGATATATGGATTGCAATGGATGCAGCTGCTTCTGAGTTTTATGATTCAAAAAAGAAAGTATACCATTTTCATAAGTCGACTGGGAAGAAACTTAAGTCAGAGCAGATGGTAGACTATTGGGTAGACTGGGCTAAGAAGTATCCTATCTTCTCTATAGAAGACGGTCTGGATGAAGATGATTGGAAAGCTTGGTCTAGCATTAATAGTAAGATAGGAGAGCAAGTGCAACTTGTAGGTGATGACTTATTTGTAACAAATACGGAGAAACTTGCAAGGGGTATCAAGGAAGGGGCTGCCAATTCTATACTTATAAAGGTGAACCAAATCGGGACACTTACAGAGACTATAGACGCAGTAACCATGGCTAAATCTAACAAATATACCAGCGTTATGAGCCATAGATCAGGAGAAACAGAGGATACTACAATAGCAGATTTGGCTGTAGCCCTTAGCACAGGACAGATTAAAACAGGATCTGCATCCAGGAGTGATAGGATAGCAAAGTACAACCAATTGTTAAGAATCGAAGAGGAATTGGGCTCAATGGCCTATTATCCAGGTACTGATATATTAAAGAAATAGATTATATATATTTGTCCTATAAATTTTCCCAATGAATTTTAAGGACAAATTGTTAGAAAAACTATACACAGTTAATTCTAAATCTTTCTTTAATAAGTACTATTTAGCCATATTCGCATTTGTAATCTGGCTGAGTTTTTTCGATAGATATAGTCTTATAACCCAGTACAAATTGACCCAATCGGTCAATGAACTGAAAGAACAAAAAACTGACTACGAAGAGCAGCTCAAAGCAGCTCTAGTAGAAAGAAAGACTATTGAGAAAGACATCGAAAAGTACGGTCGCGAAAGGTATTTATTCCATCGTCCAGATGAAGAAATAATTTTAATAAAGTAAAAAACACCATGGCTGTATTAGTTACAAAAGATTCCAAAATAATCGTACAGGGAATAACTGGTAAGGAAGGAAGCTTCCATACTGAACAAATGATAGAATATGGAACCCCAATTGTAGGCGGTGTTACGCCAGGAAAAGGTGGTCAAGATCATCTAGGTGTGCCTGTATTCAATACTGTCTCTGAAGCGGTAGATAAGGCTGGAGCAGACACCACAATCATTTTTGTACCACCAAGGTTTGCAGGTGATGCAATAATGGAAGCTGCATCAGCAGGTATAAAGGTGATTATCTGCATTACTGAAGGCATTCCAGTTCAAGACATGGTCAAGGTTAAAGCTTATATCAATGACTTTGATTGTAGATTAGTAGGCCCTAATTGCCCAGGCGTTATGACTCCTGGAGAAGCAAAAGTTGGTATCATGCCAGGCTTTATACATAACCCAGGAAGAATAGGTATAGTTTCTAGATCTGGAACACTGACTTATGAGGCAGTAGACCAAGTAACTAAGGCTGGAATGGGACAATCTACTTGTATTGGAATAGGAGGAGATCCTATTCCAGGAACTACAACTAAAGAAGCAGTAGAGCTCCTTATGAATGACCCTGATACAGATGGTATCGTCATGATAGGCGAGATAGGTGGTAATATGGAGGCCAATGCCGCAAGATGGATAAAGGAACATGGAACAAAACCAGTAGTGGGATTTATTGCTGGGCAAACTGCTCCTAAAGGAAGAACTATGGGGCATGCAGGTGCTATCGTAGGTGGTAAAGATGACACTGCTGAAGCCAAAATGGCCATTATGAGAGAATGTGGTATCGCGGTTGTTAATTCGCCAGCTGATATCGGAGAGACTATGGCTAGATTAATGAATGGTGGATCGACAAAGTCAGCCGCTGAGATCAAAAAAATGAATGAGCCAGACCTCGTGGCCTATGCCAACTCATTAGGTATATCTGCCCATGTTGATGATCTGAAAAAAGATACTTTGGATAAAGTGCTTAGTCATTTAGGACTAAGCTAAGACCAGCTTAAAATATACAAGGAGCCTTTCAAGAAATTGAAAGGCTTTTTTTATGTAAAATCTTAAGGTATGACTATGCTCACGGATTATTAATCATAAGGCTTTTTATCTTAGCTGCATGCTTACAAGGTATTTTATTCATCTTGCATACAATGGAACAGATTTCTGTGGATGGCAAATTCAGCCGAATGATCCCACGGTACAGGAGACTATAGAGCAGGCTCTATCTACCTTATATAACAAACCAGTAAAGGTCATAGGTTGTGGTAGAACAGATACCGGTGTCCATGCTAGTGATTTCTATGCACATACGGAGGTCGCAGATAACTTCAGCAAGAAAGATTTGCACTATAAGCTGAATAACATGCTTCCTAGATCCATTAGGATTAAGAACTTATATGAGGTTGCAGCTAACCAGCATGCCAGATTTGATGCTTCTTCTAGGACTTACAGATACCAACTGAGCTTTATAAAACAACCTTTCCATCAGGATACTTACTATAAGTATGATCAGGCGGGACGTCCAGATTTCGATATCATGCAACAAGCAGCACAACTCTTACTTGAGTATGATGCTTTCTTTCCTTTTTGTAAAACACATGCAGATACCGAAACATATCTCTGTAAATTAAGCCATTCTGAGTGGACCATAGTTTCTGAGAATGAGTGGCACTATACAGTTTCCGCTGACCGTTTTTTACGTGGAATGGTACGAATGATTGTAGGCATGACAATAAAAGTAGGCCTGGGTAGAATCTCCCTAAAAGAAATACAAAGTGCTATGGATAATCAAATCCGACTAGAGAAAGCGTGGGCTGTACCCGCTCAAGGCTTGTTCTTAGCTAAAATCACTTATCCCTTTATAGATGACTGAGCTAATCGTATTCAGTCCTCAGGATAATAATCGGTTGCAATATGTTCTGGACTATGTACTGGTGCAAAGATGTGGGATAAGCTATAC
>CAYNJK010000277.1:0-4448 GCA_964397575.1 uncultured Saprospiraceae bacterium | reverse complement strand
CAGGTGTAGAGAAATGGATCACATCATAATCTCTTGACTCTTCTACAAAATTCTGAAGAGTAGCTCTATTTCCATAGAGTAAAGAGGTATTAGAAATACGTTCAAGGTTTGCGATTTCTTCATCACTTTGCTTCAAAGGCAGCATACTTTCAAAATCAAAAGTACCAGGACTCACCAATAACAATTTGTTGAAGTATTTTTTGTCATTGTATTTCTGTAAGACCGTCATAGAAGGTGCCATACTAAAGGTATAATCTTCTATCTGATATCTCGGAACTCCAGACTCTACGTTGCTTACAAGTATATCAAAAGGGACAAAGTTTATCACTCCATCTCCGATGACAATTACTTTATTGTGATTCTCTGAAATACTAGTCAGTAAGATTTTATTGAGCTCTGACGATAAGGTGATAAACCTATCGAAATTATGCTGATATTCCAGACTGTCTTTATTACCTACTAAGCTGATAAGTTCATTGACTTTACTGCGTAGATTAAATGGTCGAGGACTGGTTATAAGTTTTGATTCTTCAGAAGTGATGTTTAGTAGGTACAAACTGTCAGGAGTGATGTGGTAACTAAGGACCTGAGTGGAATCATCCAATATGTCTTTCTGGACCTCTGCGATAGTAGGCGTACTAACATCAAATTTATACTTGTAATAATGTGGGAAGGCGAGTTTTAGAGAATCTAAAAACTCATTGTACTCTGTATACTTTACAAGGTCTGTCTCCTTAGTATCTAAGAAAGCATCCCTTAGTTCTAGCTCTCTATCTGCCAAGTCAGCCGGTATCAATGATTTTGCATCATTATGATTAAGATCATCTAAGAGCAGTAGAGCTCGGCTCTTTTCCATATACTTAAAGACTTTTTCATCATCTTTTAACCAGTCTGCCATTTCTACAGCTGTATCGTAGATAACTCTAGTATTTCTACGCCAGTATATCTTTGTGTTGTCTGTGGATAACTGCGCCCTCATAATATCTATAAGCTCTACAGCATTGGCAAGATGTTTTTCTGCACTTTCTACATCAGCCCTATTCTCATGGTTGATATAAAGCTGCGCATAGCATAAGGCTTTCTCTTTGAGTTCTGTAAGCAGTTGCCATTTTATACCGACCTTATGTAATTTTTCAGTAGGTATGACTTCTCTTGTGTCAGAAAAATCTTCATCATCCAGGAGACACTTGATGGCATTTTGAATTTGTCTAAGTGCCGCTTCAAAATCTTCTGGACCACCATATTTCGCTTTCAATGAATATTTAGTAGACAGATTGTGAAATAGGTCAGCCAACTCTGGATAGTACTGCTTGCCAAAGAATGCTCTGTTTTCCTGAATAGCTAACTTGGCATATTGTATAGACAATTCCATTTTGCCTAAGCTCTTATACTGGTTGCTAATATTTTTATAAGCCCAAGAAATCTGTCTCACTTCATTTTGATGCCCACTTCCTTTCATGAAGGAAACACCTTTGTCATAGTAAGTAATTGCATTCTTGTATTCTGCAATAGACTGCTTTTTGTAGTTGCTCGATTTATTTACAAAAGCCTTTTTAGCAGCCTCTTCTTCTTCAGATTGAGACAGCGCTAACTGTCTTTTATATGCGGAATTGTTTCTTCTTGCTTTAATGTAGTGGACCCAGCCCAGGCTGGTGTATGCCCTACCCCTAGCAAAGTTTAGTTTATGTTGCTTAGATATGCTAAGTTGTTCTTCTATCTTTTCTAAACAAGAATCTATATCTCCTAATCTTGCATAACCTTGAAACTGTACATGTAAAGCCCGACATTTTTCATCTGGTGTTTCTGCGAGGTCATAGGCGTACTTGCCATGTTCTATCTGAATATTGAAGTTACCTTGGGATAGTAAGACCGTTGCCATCCCTTTGTAATTCCTGAAATCTATATTTTTTACTCTCCCCTTATTAAGTTCCAAGCTTCTCTGGAAGTGCTCACCTGCTTTGTCAAATTTGTGAACATCTACATAGCGCTCTCCCGTATGTGTATAAGCTTCTGCTGTACGGTCGGTGTAAACTGCTAATTCTATTTGAGTAGCAAGATGTTTTTTTCCAAACTGAAGTGCTGAATCAAACTCTGCATTTTTGGTATACCACTCAGACAGAGCCATATATACCTTAGCAGTAGTAGTGTCTGGAGATTTAAAAGCAGCTTCGGCTTTCTGCAGACTTCTTTCCAGCAATAAAAGTTGGGGATGTGAATCTAGATCTTTGTACTGCGTCAGAGCCTCTTCTATAGTTTCTCTTACCGGTTGTTGTTCTGCTAACAGCGGTAGAGTAATAGAAAGAAAGAATATAGCTAGTACAATCCGCAAAGCTGGTTATATATTAGAACAGACTATAAAAAAATTACTAACCTATACGTTTCAAGAGATTTTGAGCATGTTCATGGTTGTAAGACTCATTCTTGATAATGGTACGAAGTATCTGACTTGCTTGTGCGGTCTTTCCTTCTTGCATATAAGCGATTGCATCAAACCAAAGATGTTTTTTCACTCTTGGGTTATGTCCTCCTATTATCGCAAAAACCAAATGTGCTTCTTTGAACTTAGAGGTTTCTGTAAGAGAAATACCTTTAGCAAGCAGTACGTCTAAGTCATACTTGTTTGTTTTGAGGTACTCATTGATAAGTGGCAATGCTTTTTCATACTCACCTGCATTGTAATAGGCTTCCATATCTACCAAATTAGTGGAACCTTCATCACTCTTGCTGGTTAGAGCCAGCGGTTCTACCATAGCGAATTGGGGATTATCAGGTCTTCCTTCCATATTGGAATTCAGATTGTTGAATACGTATAGGAATGCAGCACTTAGACCAGCTAAGAGCAAGGCCACTACTATCAGTCTTGTAAAGTTTCTTGGTTTTTCTTGGAGAGGGGCTTCCACTGTCACCTTATCCTTTCTTATTCTACTCAGTGTATCTCTCAGTTGTGACTCTACGGCTCCAAACGAAGCAGCTTCTTCTAGCTCAGCAGATATAGCAGTATCTAATGCCAAATCTTTGTCACTTTGCATAAAAGCATTAAATCTATCGACTTCATCTTGATTCATGCCACCCTTTAGGTAATCCTCGATCAATTGAAACTTGTTGTTTTCATTAATTTTCATAACAGTTGATCATATTTAACGTCCTTCTTTATTTTCTCAATGAGCTTTTTCTGGCACTTATATTTCTTCTGCTTTGCAGCATTTTCTGAACCTAGACCCATGCGAACAGCTATTTCCCTTAGGGATACCTTGCTAAAAAATAGCTCTAATAGCTCTCTGCACTCTGGTCCTAACTCACCAAGTTTATCTTTATAAAGCTGAAATCGTTCCAATTTAAATAAACTGCCCTCAATATCAGCTTCATCTTTTAATGTTCCTATAGCTTCAATAGTAACATTCTTTTTATATTTTTTCTTGGATTCATTGTACCACTTGAACTTACATACGCTTACAAGAAAGGTATAAAACGAGCTACTTAGTTGAAAATCAGCACTTTGTGCTTTTTGAAGGATAACAATAAGGCTTTCCTGAAATATTTCCCAAGATTCATCCTTTGATCCCCCCATACCCCCTATAATGGCCTCAATCTTAGGTAAATAGGTATCATAAATCTCTGTAATACCCTTTGCATTGTTAGTCAATAGATAGTCTATATACTTATCTTTCATTGGCACTTAGCTACTACATATAGACATAACAATGTCACTAGAGGTCAAAAAGTTATTCATCAGCTGCAAAATACGTAGATTTTAGAGCTTTTATCACCCTTTGGCCATCCATAGCGGCAGATAATATGCCGCCTGCGTAGCCAGCACCTTCTCCACAAGGATATAAGCCTCTGACAGCAATATGTTCACAGGTCTTTGGATCTCTTGGTATGCGTATCGGAGAACTGGTTCTGCTTTCTAGTGCTACTACATTAGCTTCCGCAGTAAAATAGCCTTTGAGCTTGAGTGAAAAGGCCAGCAATCCTTCCTTTAGCCGCTCATATACAAAATTAGGTAATAGCTCATGCAGAGGTGCTCTGTAGATACCAGGTATGTAGGAACTGTCCACAACGTCTATCATATCCTGCCCATTTACAAAATCTATCAAGTTTTGCGCCGGTGCTTTTTGCGATCCATCACCATACTCGAAGACTTTTTGTTCCAGCTCCGACTGAAAGTCGACATTGCTAAATGTGCCCTTATAGCCTTTACTATTAAGCTCCTCAGTAGACAGTTGTGTAACGATCCCAGAGTTAGCGAAAGGTGAATCCCGCTTAGAAAGACTCATCCCATTGACCACCAGCTCACCGGGTGCTGTCGCAGCTGGGACTATAAGACCTCCAGGACACATACAAAAAGAGAATACGCCGACCTTATCTACTTGGGTAACCAATTTGTAAGAAGAGGCGGGTAAGTTTTCTTCTCTTGGTACTTGTTTGTACTGTATCTCATCTATAAG
>CAYNJK010000276.1:0-4510 GCA_964397575.1 uncultured Saprospiraceae bacterium | reverse complement strand
TTTGACATAATTAGAACCGGCAGCCGACTCAGTGAATTAATTGCCTTACTGTACCAAGAGGCCACTGCCAAAGCTGGTATAAAACTGAATATTGTCAATAAGAATTCCGCCCTAATGAGAAAAGAAAATCTTGCAACATACAACTATGACATCTTACTGGCTTCGGCAAGTTTGGAATCTGACGACCCTTATAATAAATGGCATAGTGACAATGCTACAAATGGAATGGCAAATAATAGTGGCTATAGCTCCAAAGAGGCAGATTTCTTGATAGAGAAAATCAGAAGCACAACAGTAAAAGAAGATCGCGATAAATTATGTAAAGACTTACAAGTCACGATGCACAAAGATCAGCCCGTTGTATTCTTGTACTCTCCACTGAGTAAGATTATTATCAATAGCAGATTAGCTGCAACCACTACAAGCAAACGGCCTGGTTACCAAGCCAACACCTTTGAGCTAGCTTTATAAACAAGGAATCTCGATTATTGCTTTTTATGTAATTTCACTTACAAAGCAGACTTAGCTAGGCCTGCTGAGATAATATGAAAAGATACCTTTTAAAACGTCTGCTTTTTATCATACCTACCTTAGTTATCATAAGTGTAGTAGCGTTTACCTTAAGCAAGATGGTGCCACAAGACTCTGCTATGGCCTTACTTAATGCCCAGGCTATAGAGGACGAGAATCCTGATATGGATCTCTACGAAAGTGCTTACTTGAAGTTAGGCCTGGATAAACCAAATTTTTATTTCTCCATCTTACCACACAACTATCCGTCTAACATTAATTCAATCATCGACCACAACTCTAAGAAACTTTTAATAAGATTACTAAAACTAGGTGTTAGCAAAGCTGATGCGACAGAAATAATAAACTCCTCTGAGGCCACAGCACTTACCTCTTCAGATAACGAAGCACTTAGACAACAGATTTCCAATAACTATAAAGTCTCTAGTTTCTTCTACCCTTGCTTTCACTGGCATGGTGCAGATAATCAGTTCCATAACTGGTTTGGAAATATTCTGAAAGGTAATTTTGGTGAGTCGATTATAAATGGTAGATCCGCAATATCGGAAGTCAAAAAGGCGCTGACCTGGACTTTCCACATGGCCGTTATCGATATAATATTCAGTTTCTGCATAGGGATCTTCCTCGGCTATCTGATATCGCTGAAGCCAGAAGGCAAGAAAGAAAAATTTATCAATCAGTTACTATATCTTATATACGCTGTCCCTACTTTCTGGTTGGCAACACTTATGGTCATATATTTTACGACTGACGACTATGGTAGCTGGACCAATATTTTTCCTTCGGTCGGAATAGATATCTACCCAGAGAAAACGACCGTACAGCAAGTCTGGTTAAATATTCACAAGCTTTTCTTACCGATTCTGATCAGCAGTCTTTTTTCTATTGCCTACCTCGCTAGGATGTTACGTAGAAGTATACTTGACGAAATGGATGCCCCTTATATCATGACAGCCTACTCTAAAGGATTGGAAAAAAAACAAGTCATAAAAAAACATGCCTTACCTAATGCCTTATTACCTGTCATTACAATATTGGCCGGTGCCATTCCTGCTACTCTTGCTAGCTCAGTTGTAATAGAAGTCATATTTAATATACCAGGTGTCGGTCGCTTATTGCTTAATTCTATTCGTATGGCAGACTGGAATATCGTGTTTTGTATAATTCTATTTATAGGCTTGGTCACTGCTCTGAGTTACTTGATAGCTGACCTACTCTACGCCTATTTAAATCCAAAAATCAGGTTTGCCTAGTATGAAGTCATTATTTAAAAAATATGGGCTTTCGCAAGGGCACCTTTGGGGGCTGGGGCTTTTTATATTCTTCGGACTAGCGCATTCCTTTATCGCCAATGAGGATTATATTATCTGTTTTGAAAAAGAGCTCAATGCTGCTGGTGTTTCTGAATGTCAGTCAGGCATTCCAGCATTAATTCCTTACAGCCACTCGACACTGGATAAAGACAATAGATCGGTCGGTCCCTTTGATGAGCAGAAAGTGAGTTCTCTATACTATAGGCATTGGCTGGGCACGGATGTCATAGGTAGAGATGTTCTAGCTGGTCTTCTAGCGGGTAGTGCTATAGCTCTGAAAATAGGTCTCTTCTCGGTATTACTCTCATTGATTCTAGGATCTCTTTTGGGCTACCTCAGTGGGTATATAGGAGATGACGGATTCAAACTTCCTCGTGGACTGATGATTAGTTACTTACTTGTACTCACCATCGCAGCATTCTACTTCTACTATGGCAGTACTTTGGCAAGAGTTGGCACCTTGGTGCTTGTCTTGGCCGTCACTTTATGGGCAACCAAAAAGTCTTCTTCCTATCCAAGAGATAAAAAGCAAGTCGCCCTACCACTGGACCTGATAGTCATGCGGGTAATAGAAGTTTTCAGGTCTATACCTACCCTATTTGTACTTCTTGTTTTGCTGGGCATAGTAAGAACTCCGACCCTTGGTTCTATAATAATTATCATTGCCTTACTTAGATGGCCATCCATTACAAGATACTTACGTGCTGAAATTCTAAAGCTAAAGGAGGCCCAGTTTGTAAAATCTGCTCAGGCATTGGGCTTGTCAAGATTCCGAGTTTTCTGGGACCACATTTTGCCATTAAGTTTATCTCCAGTTATAGTTGCTAGTTCATTTGCAGTATCTACTGCCATTTTACTGGAATCTACTTTATCCTTTCTAGGTCTTGGGCTTACAGTAGATCAGGTGAGTTGGGGATCCATACTTAACAACGCCAGAACGAACTTTGATCATTGGTGGCTGGCGTTTTTTCCAGGTTTGCTGATCTACCTGGTTATTTATTTGTTTAATTCTATAGGAGATGGGTTGAGTAATCGACTTAGGGCTTAGGGAAGTACTATTTATCCTTTACCCTACTGAAGCCCATTGCTTTGACCATCCAGTTAGGTAAGGCTTTATCAGCTGGTCGTTTTCTTAGATCCAGATACCAACCTAATTTTTTCATTATCGGCACCTTGTGGGTTTCCACAAATTCTATCAGTGTGCCATCAGGGTCTTCTATGTAGGCAAACTGCCCAGCGGCTTCTCCCATATCAAAGTCACCGCTGTCTACAGTAAATGGAGTTCCGTAGGCCAAGCATTTTCCACGAAGTGCAGCCATGCCTGTGATGTCAAAGCAAAGATGGATATAGCCTTTGTCTCCCCACATTCTATTTTCGAAAATCTTCCTTGGTGTCCTGTCTAATACTTGGATGAGTTCTATCTCTGTCTTACCGAAGAGTTTTGCAAAAGCGCCTTTACGGTCCTGTGAATGCTGAAGCAATACTCTACGAAATTTGTTACCTGAATTGAAATAACTGTAATCGTCAAAATTATCAGACTTGTCATAGCTGACCACATCATAGCCCAAAACTTCTTTGTAAAAGTCTATAGATGCGTCCATATCTGTTACTCCGATAACAGCGCCACATACTCCACCACTATGCGATATTTTCTTTCCAAACCAACTGTTGGATTCTATGACTTCTATCAAGTTGCCATCTAAGTCTTTCAAGTAAAAATGTTTGCGACCATCTGGTGCCTGATAGAGCTCTGACACCTCATTCTCCTTGGATAGTAATTCATATGAGGCTTCTAGATTTGGTGATTTGAACTTGGTAATATAGATGCCCAAGTCCCCAGCCTGAATTTCAAAAGCGGGATCTTGTCCCTCTCGAGAAGTATATTGCCAAATTTCAGCTCCTCCACCACCCATCATATTTAGAGCAAGGATAGCATGGCGGCTTCTTGGTTTACCGCCTGTATAAGGCAACATGAGCTCTGCCTCTGCTGCTTCATCAAAAACGGGGAGATCCATACCTAGATTGCGCCTATACCACTTCCAGGTATCGTACACAGAAGTATTACCTATACCGACTTGTTGGATACCACTTACAATATAATCTGTGAGCTGAGCTCTCTTCATCTATGCGACTACTTCCTCTTTGTATGTATTGTTTTCCAGCTTGATCAAGATGGCTTTGAAGGCCGTGATTGTTTCTTCTATATCCTGATCTGTATGTACTGAGGTAGGTATCAATCTAAGCAAGATGACACCTTTGGGTACTACCGGATAGACAACTATAGAGCAGAAGACTCTGTGATTCTCTCTAAGGTCATTAACCAGTCTCATGGCTTCTTCTACAGAGCCTTTCATATATACTGGTGTAACACATGAGTTGGTATTGCCTATATCGAAGCCTGCTTCTTTGAGACCTGATTGCAGTTTATTTACGTTAGACCACAGCTTGTCTTTGAGCTCTGGCATCGTTCTTAGCATTTTCAGTCTCAGCAAGGCACTTTCTACTACTGGCATCATCAGTGACTTGGCAAAAATCTGAGAACGCATATTGTACTTCAGATACTGAACCATATCCTTGTCTCCTGCTAAGAAGGCACCGACACTGCCCATAGATTTTGCAAAGGTTGCAAAGTACACATCTATTTCATCCTGAATACCCTGCTCTTC
>CAYNJK010000275.1:0-4549 GCA_964397575.1 uncultured Saprospiraceae bacterium | reverse complement strand
TAGAATCGGTAGTATTCTGGATGTCTTCAAGAAAGGAGGAAGTGATAGTGATGAAAAACCTAAAGGAGATCCTTCGAGATCAGGCGGCACTGATGGTAGTGGTAAAGGCTCTGAAGGTGATGGTAAAGGAGCAAGCACAGGTAATGATGGAGACGAAGGCAGTGGATCGGGTGGATCAGGAACCGGAAAGTACGATGGCTCAGGAAGAGGTGTTTTCGGACGGAAAGTTATACACAGAAATTTCCAGGATATCTTAAATGTAAACTTCGAAAACCAAGAAGGAAAGAAGATAGTTGCCAAAATATGTATTAACAAATCTGGCCATGTTGTATTTGCGGAATTACTTGACTTTGAAACTACAGCCAAGATTCCATCAGGAAAAGAGAAGCAAGTTCTAAAGGGATTCTATGGCTACAGATATGAAGCTGATAAATCAGCACCTGATGAGCAGTGCGGAAAACTTACCTTCGTTATCGAAAACATCAATGCATTCGGCAGATAGAAGCACATAGCAAAAAAGAATAGCCTCTTCGAGTTCAAACTTGGAGAGGCTTTTTTTTGCGTAGTCATATATAGTTTTGTTGGATTAGCTTTCTATTTTTGTCTCCAACTAAACTTATGTCTTGGAAGCCTTTTCACTCCTAGAAGTAAATCAGTATATCAAAAGGGTGCTTGCACTTAACTTTGATGAACCCTTCTGGGTGGAATGTGAGCTGAATCAGGTCTCCCACTCTAGAGGTAATGTCTATCTGGAACTTATCCAGAAAGCAGATAAAGACAATGAAATCCTTGCCAAAAACTCAGCACAGATTTGGTACAGAAAGTATCTATTTATAAAGAGAAAGATAGGAAAGCTTATAGACTCTGTTCTCTCGGAAGGGATTATGGTCAAGCTCAAAGTCGTAGTTAATTACAGTGAGCGGTATGGACTCAGCCTTGTTGTAGAGGATATAGATCCCGCATATACCTTCGGTCAATTTGAGATGAACCGTCAGAAGATTGTAGAGAAGCTGAAGCAAAAGGATTTGCTAGATAGGAATGCGGAATTTGCCTTACCTACGGTAGTTCAGAATATTGCTGTTATCTCTTCAGAATCCGCAGCCGGATACCAAGACTTCATACAACAACTAAAAGAGAATCCTTATGGTTATGACTATGAGATTCACTTGTATCAAAGTGCTATGCAAGGCCAGAAAACTGAAGGAGATGTAGTAGAGGCTTTGCGTCAAGCTAGAAAGGCAAAGCATGATGTCATAACAATAATAAGAGGTGGTGGTGCTAAATTAGATTTAGCTTCGTTTGACAATTATAATATCGCTTTCGAAATCGCTGCTTCTGAGACACCTGTGATTACTGGGATAGGTCATGAAGTAGATCATACCGTTACGGATATAGTTGCACATACTGTTCTGAAAACACCTACTGCAGTAGCTGACTTTCTTATAGAGCATAATGCTTTATTTGAAGGGCGATTAATCAGTCTGGAAGGTGAGATTCATTCAGAGATACAACAGGTCTTCAGCAAATTGCGAGAGGAATTACTTATGATAGAAAGCAAAGTGAAAACTGTACCACTATCTACGGTAATGATACATAAACAGATTCTCGAGAATATAACAAGTGCTCTAGGAAATTCTGTTTCTCAATTATTGTCAAGAGAAGCTCTGAAGTTATCAGCTGCTGATGATAGATTAGACTTGTTAGATCCTAAAAATGTACTCCATCGAGGGTATGCGATTGTAAAGCAAGGAAACAAGTATGTCACTCATAAGAAAGCAGTGAAAAGAAAACCTGAAGAACTCGAGTTAGAATTTATAGATGGCTCATTGACGGTCAAACAAATAGATACACATGCCTAAGAAAAGTTATGACAAAGCATATAATGAGCTACAAGCAATCTTGGAAGAATTACAAAGCGAATCCGTCAGTATCGATAAGCTGAGTACTAAGATTAAGAAAGCCAATGAATTGATATCATTCTGCAAAACCCGCCTTAGAGAAGTAGAATCAGAACTTAACAGTACCGAAGAGGAATAATACTAGTCAGGCCTAGCATTGTAAGCTGCGATTAATTCTATCATCATATCATAACTCTTTATCCCAGCCTTTACACCGTGAGTTTTTAGATAGGAATCATAAATTTTATCTTTCATTACAGGCATGAGATCTTTGTATTGTTCTATGTGCTTTCTTATACTCTTAAGATCAGAAAGTAATGATGGTTCTAGGGAGTTGTATTTTCCTGAGTACTCTTCAGGAAAAGCGTCTCTAAATTGGATAGCCAGATATCTCCAGTACGCCAGTTCTGCGCTGTATCGAATAGTTAAATTATCGGATTCTAAACAAGTGAGGTATGCTATGAAATTACAAACACTTTCGTCTGTGTAACCGTAGCCATGCGCCATTTCATGAGCAATGGTAAAAGGATGCTGTTTATAGTAGAGACCTGGATCTATATGACCTTCTATCGCATGCGGGATATAGATGCCGGAAGTTCTGATCAGCAATAAGAGTCCTTTCGGTAATTTTCTAATTCTGACTCTTCCGATAGTAGGCATGCCAAAACGTTGTAATAGCCGCTCTTGTACAGGTCTTATCTCAGATTCGAGCCGAGAATGGCTGTATTGCTTTATCTCTTTCTTAGCCAGTTCTTCCACAATCTTTGTCTGACGCGTAAACTCTGCTCTGATGTAAGTACTATCTAGCTGGACCTTATCCATAGCCAGTGACTCATAGATAGAAGGTTGTGTATAATTAAAGCCCCATAGGAGATAGAAGCAATTTAGTACCCAAATAAGGAATCCTGTAAGACCTGCCAAAAATGCTTTAATAGAGCCTAACTTAGATCTGAAAAAGTAGATTAGAAAGCAAAACAAAACAATATAAATAGATGGTATGGGAAGCAAGCCCAAGGTAAAGTCATGGACTATTCTTATTACTTGGAAAATACCCTTCAGATATATGGTCTCATATATAAAGGAACTATGCTTGCACAGTTCGTTAAAAATTAGAATAATCCCAAATGTTATAGTACCGACAGTAATCTTATTACACGGGACTATGTTATTTTTGTGGAAACCATTTCTCATATAATGACGTTAATGGTATGAATAACACAAAGTACAAAACATTAAGAATTATGGCATTTGAATTTACAGATGGAAATTTTCAAGAATCAGCACTAGAGTCTGACAAATTAGTTGTCGTTGACTTTTGGGCAGAATGGTGTGGACCTTGCAGAATGGTTACGCCTATTATAGATGATTTGGCTAAAGAATATGAGGGTAAAGCCGTTATAGGAAAGGTCAATGTCGATCATCATTCACAAGTATCTATGAAGTACGGCGTAAGAAGCATCCCTACTATCCTACTCATCAAAAATGGTGAAGTAGTAGATAAGCATGTAGGTGCTACTACAAAAGCCGTTTTGGAGCAGAAAATGGCTGCCCATATGTAAGCTATATATGTAGAAAAATTAGAAAGCCTTTGTTCTATCCGGACAAGGGCTTTTTTTTGCCCTGTACAAATATATTACAGCTTATCTTCTGAGGTTATCGTACTTTTGAGTTATTTAATTTACGAAAAAATATTGATTGAGTTTCTTTGACAATTTTGATCTAAAGCGAATCGAAAACATAGAGCTACTGGCTAAGCAAGTAGTAGAAGGATTCATTATAGGCCTGCATAAAAGTCCATTTCATGGATTTTCTGTAGAATTTGCTGAACATCGACTCTATAACCAAGGCGAGTCCACAAAGAATATGGACTGGAAGGTCTATGCAAGAACGGATAAGCTATTTATTAAGAGATTTGAAGAAGAAACCAACCTACGGGCACAACTGGTAATCGATACCTCATCTTCTATGTACTTTCCCAAGGATAGTGCAGAGAAAAAACAACTCAATAAGTTGCAATTCAGTTGCCTTGCCGCTGCTTCTCTTATGAACTTGCTTAAGAAGCAAAGAGATGCATTTGGTCTGTCACTTTTTGATGACGAGGTACACATCCACACCAAAGCAAAGTCTTCTACTACCCATTATCGGTTACTACTAACTTACTTGGATAAACTAATCAAAGATAAGGTAGACAATAAGACGACTTCTGTAGCTCAGACCTTACACAGAATTGCTGACAATGTTCACAAGAGATCTATGGTGATTATCTTTTCCGACATGTTTGATAGAAGTGAAGATCCTGATGCGTTATTTTCAGCTCTACAACATCTAAAATACAATAAGCATGAGGTTGTTCTCTTTCATGTAACAGACAAGAAATATGAGAAGGATTTTGCCTATGAAAACAGGCCTCATGAGTTTATAGATATGGAGACTGGAGAACGGGTCAAGCTACAATCAAACCAAGTAAGAGAATTCTACAAAGAGAAAGTAGAATCTTTCATGGAGACTTTGAGAATGAAATGTCTGCAATTCAAGATAGACTTTGTAGATACTGATATAAGACAAGGATTTGTCCCTATTTTAGAAACCTATCTTGTCAAGCGAAAGAAAATGCGGGGCTAGACCTAAAAAGCAATTGGCTCTTTTAATGC
>CAYNJK010000274.1:0-4592 GCA_964397575.1 uncultured Saprospiraceae bacterium | reverse complement strand
ACTGGATCGATGATGAACGTAATCTCGTATTGTCTCATTAAAATGAGTTGATTATGTACAAATTTTCAAAAGGGATGCAAATATAAGCTTTTCTTTGGAAATAGCAATCGGTAGGTCTTCACTTAGTCTTTGTGAATGAAAAGAGCTCTAAATTCTATTTTTCAAGAACAATTACGCCATCTGCCATGAACTTCAATTCCTGAACAGGTTCAGTGATTTTCGCAATCTCTTCAGGAGTCTGTCCTTCATCTTCTGCATAGTGTCTTAGTTCCTCAACACTGGTTACTTCTTTGTAGGCAATACCATCAACAATAACTTCGGAACCTGCTAAATCTAATGGCATAAAAAAGCCATAGTCTTTGAATTTTACAAAAATGGACTCGCTAGTATTTCCTTCTGAGGAGACCAAGTTCATCCAGCAGCCTTTTGTTTGACAAACCCCTTCCACTTTAGCTTTTAGTTGGGTTTTCACAGTGTCTTCCTTCGCTACCTGTGTAATCAAGGTTGTCATATCGACAGGATTAGGGTTGGTTATACTTGCTCCAATATTTTGGCCTAAAGGTGTAGACTGGGTAGGCTGTGGACCTTTGCATGCGATAAATCCCAAAAATAAAATTGCGAATGAATAGGAAAGTAATTTCATGTTTCTGTAAGATACTATTTTAATAAACCAATCATTGTTTCTATGTCTACATGATCATTAATAAGTTCTATGGCTTTGGAAATTTTCCAAGGAGTACGCCTATTTATCTTTACTTCCAGTTTTGAGATTCTTATTACTGCCCCGTAGGTGTCCAGTTTCGTTCTAATTGTAGGTAAACTGTACTGGTTCAGATATTCTAAAGTAGGAGCTGAAATTGGGTCTTCGCCTGTAACTACTACACCGCAAAGAGGACAATCTTCAAAACCTTCTGCAAGAGATATTTCTTCTATTCTTTCGATTGCATCGTCAAGAACTCTGGAACTTACAACAAGGAGATTGTTAGCAGATTTCATCAATGAATCAAGATCTACCAATGAACCTGCAAGGATCTTTTCTACCTTGTTGAATCCTTTTTCGTTATGGTGTTCTATAATGCCATCTATAGTTTTGGCGATGGTCCAAACCAATGGGTAACCTAAGGTGTTATCATATGGAACTACGCCTAAGAGTCTCAGTTTTTCTTTTTTCAACCAGATACCGATGTACTTTTCAATGGCAGGCATTTTTGCAGGTATGACTTTATTTACAATGACTCCCATGATAGGAACATTGTGTTCTCTGAATAAGGCCAAGGACATATTCAACTTATCTATAGTACTTCCAATGCCACCTTCTACGACCATTACAACTTGGGCATCTAACAACTTAGCGACTTGAGCATTAGATACACCGGCTACAGAGCCAACTCCGGGGTGGCCAGTACCTTCATAGATTATAGCTTCATGTGTCTCTTCAAGTTTCTGGCGGGCTTTGATTATTATTTTATCAAGGTCTACTTGTTCTGGATTGTCTAAAAACTTAGCTGTTGCCCCTTTTCCAATTATGACTGGTGAGTGAATCTGAGGTACGATATCGAGCTTGAGCAAATCAGCAAATAAGACGGCATCCTTATCCACCACACTGTCACCTATCGTTACATGCATTTGCCCTACTGGTTTACAATAGCCCACATTTATCCCTGTCTTCTTAAAACTGGCAGCTAGACCCAATGTACTTGTGGTCTTTCCAACATGCTGACTTGTAGCAGCAACATATAGATTTTTGAACTTCATTTTGGGAGTATTATTTATTCAGTTTTGCAAATTTTTGGTCAGCTTGCCTCAGCTCAGCAAGTCCAAAATGATACATCCAGTAAAAGGTCCTATGGTCCTTGTTATTAAAATCTAAACTTTCTGCGGCTTGTAAAATCATAGTTTGCTGCATTTGTGGTGCAAAACTCTCTGTCTTAGAATAGGATTCATTAAACTGATTTACCAAATTGTTATTCTGAGACAGGGAATCTAGCCAGGTTCCAAATGAAGAACGAAGGTTAGGACAATGGTATCTGAGTTCTACTCCATTTTTCTTATTTACAAAACCACATTTTGCAGACCAAAGGGTCTCAAAATCGGTGCTGACTTTATACTTTTCCCAATTAATAGGAGCATTGTATGGCGGGCTTATTGTAACAGGCAATTTCTGCAAAAAATCATTTTTTATACCAGCTGCATGAAATTGGTAGCATTCTTCTAGGCGACCCTTGTAATCGGCGCAGAGTATAGATTCTACGTTACTGAGAAAGTTTAAATTAGTAGTATTTGATTCTGAGGCTGGGGTTTCGTCTTTTTCATTTGGAAAGACAGTGGTATTGTTCTTTGATGGATGGACAGTCTCAGATGGCTTCTGGCTATCGTTATTGCAAGCACAAAATGATAAGAAGATACAACCAAAAAAAAGAATATGGTGCTGAATCATGTGCGAAAGATACAGAAAGGAGACTCTACGTAGTCTCTAATGACTTCTCTTTGTTTCTAAATGCAAAAAACCCCGGCTGCATGCCGAGGTTTTCTTTAGCTGTGAGAGAAGGATTCGAACCTTCACAGGGCACTTAGCCTTGGAACAAAATTAATTTTGTGGTCAATCCATATTCCATGTTTATAGTGTTATCCCTACCCCCGAGACAAGAGGGCATGGCTGCCGATTTCATCACCTCACAGTATGATATTTAGTCTTTTTAATTTTTGGTTTTAGTCGGGGGGCCGCCCATCCGCTTTCGCGGTGCCTTCCCTTGAAGCACCTTCGTGCTTCATTCCGACCTGGTCGGAAATCGTTCAGTTACCCCCGAGACAAGAGGGCATGGCTGCCGATTTCATCACCTCACAGTATGATAGATCATTTTCTATAGTTCAAATATGGCATCATTAGCAAAACAATGCAAATATTTCAATGTATATTGATAATTATTAGATATTATTCAATTAACTAATCATATAATTGAATAATATTCATTTACGAATTATTTTATGAAGGCAATTTTGGACAGATTTTAATGTTTGTACGTGATTACCTCCATATAACCAGCTACTTTCGTGCTAAACACTTAATTCAGTGATTTATAAATTCATAATTGTAAGCCTTTTTACATTTTTTGGCTTGGTATCACAAGCACAACACATCAATGGCATAACGGCTGTTGCCACTCCGGATCCTTTCCCTTCTGATCCTTATCCCAGACTAATGGAGACAAATGCCAACTGGGTATGTCTTGTGCCCTATGGCTTTAGCCGTTTGGGTAACACAGAGTTATGGTACAATATGGACAGACAGTGGTGGGGGGAAACCGTAAAAGGTGTAGTAGAGAACATCAAATTGGCTAAGAGTAATGGCCTAAAAGTTTTTCTAAAGCCTCAGATTTATGTGCCAGGCTCTTGGCCTGGAGATATCGATTTTAAAAATGAAGAAAACTGGCAAAAATGGGAAGCTGCTTACACTAGCTTTATAATGACCTATGTGGATCTGGCTACAGAATATGAAGTGGAAATGTTGTGCATAGGAACAGAATTCAAAATTTCAGAAACGAAAAGGGCTTCCTTTTGGGAGAACCTTATAGAAGATATAAGATGCAAGTATTCAGGAAAGCTGACCTATTCGTCCAACTGGGACAGTTTTGCACAGATAGGCTTTTGGAATAAGCTAGACTATGTAGGTATAAGCAGTTATTTCCCGTTGGTAGAAGATGATCTGCCCTCACCTACTAAGCTCAATAAAGCCTGGAAAACTAAAATCAAAAACTTAAATCAATTCCACCGCAAATCTGGTAAAAAAATTCTCTTCACAGAGTACGGTTATCTGTCTGTAGATGGATGTGCAGGAGAGACCTGGATGTTAGAAAAAAAGGTAAGAAGTCTAGACATCAATCAACAAGCACAGGCCAATGCTTTCGAGGCTTTGTATTCCAATCTGTGGGATGAAAACTTCTGGGCTGGTGGATTTATCTGGAAGTGGTTTCCGCATGGAAAAGGAGCAGAAGGATATATAGAGCGGGACTATACGCCTCAGGATAAGCTGGCAGAGCAGGTAGTGGCACGGTGGTTTGGAAGAGACAGTAAATAGTTTCTAGATAATAGATTTTTAGATATGAAAATATATAAAACGGTTATGGGCCTGCAGAGGCAGTTGGACAAGGAAAGAAAGTAAATAGATTCTAGATATTAGATATGAAAATATATAAGACAGTTGCTGGGTTGCAAAGACAGCTGGATAAGGAAAGAAAAAAAGGATTGACGATAGGATTTGTGCCTACTATGGGTGCATTACATGATGGACATATATCACTACTAGAAAAGGCAAGTAAGAAGAATGACCTTAGTGTGGTCAGTATTTTTGTAAATCCTACACAATTCAATGAAAAGTCAGATCTGAAAAAATATCCAAGAACCTTGGAAAAAGATGCAAAACTGCTCAAGGCTCATGGCTGTAACTATGTTTTTGCACCATCAGAGAAGCAGATTTATCCTAAAGGAGATGCCGTTACTATAGATTTGGATATTTCTCAGCTTACTCAATATATGGAAGGTCCTAACAGACCTGGACATTTCGAAGGTGTCATCCAAGTAGTGCACCGATTACT
>CAYNJK010000273.1:0-4624 GCA_964397575.1 uncultured Saprospiraceae bacterium | reverse complement strand
TGCTTTATGAGAGCAATGAAAAGGAGGTGTCATTAGA
This sequence comes from uncultured Saprospiraceae bacterium, assembly GCA_964397575.1. Lineage (GTDB taxonomy): Bacteria > Bacteroidota > Bacteroidia > Chitinophagales > Saprospiraceae > RFSX01. The sequence goes on along the minus strand of CAYNJK010000273.1, from coordinate 4,587 downwards.
AAAGGAAATTAACTATGTGATGAATTACATTGAGCTTGAGAAACTGAGGCAAGGAGAAAAATTTCAAATTAACTTCAAGCTTGAAGGCAAGGCACAAGGGCAGCGAATAGCCCCGCTTATGTTTATCCCATTTTTGGAAAATAGCTTCAAGCATGGACTTGATCGTCAGATTAAATCTGGTTATGTAAATATCAATATGTTATTGAAAGATGAGTCTGTGGAATTAGATATAGAGAATTCTAAGCCTATTCAGACCAAGGAAAAACCAAAGCTTAAATCAGGTGGAATTGGATTAGAAAACGTCCAGCGAAGGCTGAAACTGCTCTATCCTCAAAAGCACAAATTGAATATCGAAGAGCAACCTGATTCTTTTAAAGTCAAACTGAATATCCAACTAGTCTAAATACTTAATATGATAAAAACACTTATAGTCGATGACGAGCCTCTAGCACATGACATAATTGAGAGTTATGTCAATAAGATGCCTGACATGCAGATCGTAGCAAAATGTGATAATGCTATAGACGCCAATCAGATTTTACAGTCTGAGGAGGTGGATCTAGTTTTTCTCGACATTCAAATGCCTCAGATGACGGGAATAGAACTAGTCAAAAGTCTTAACAATCCCCCGAAAATTGTATTCACCACAGCCTATGCAGAATACGCAGTTGATGGGTTCGATCTTAATGCGGTAGATTATCTAATGAAGCCTATTGCTTTTGAAAGATTTCTGAAGGCTGTCAATAAGGTCAAAGAAATGTTAGATCCTTCCACAACTACTACCAATGCCGACGACTTCTTTTTTGTCAAAGCAGATAAGAAACTGGTCAAAGTACACTTCTCTGAAATTCTCTACATAGAAGGGCTAAAAGACTATGTGATTATTAAGAAAGAGCAAGGACGTGTAATTGCCCTTCAAACAATGAAGAGTCTAGAGGTCAAACTGCCATCGGATATTTTTATGAGAGTGCACCGCTCTTATATTGTCAATATTCAGCAAATAAAAGCTGTCGTTGGAAATAGTATAGAAATACTTGAATCTGGACAAGCTAAACATATTCCTATAGGTAAGAACTATAAAGAAGACCTTGTTAAAATTATAGAAAGTAATAAGCTGTAATCAAAAACAAATTACTCAGTGCCCTAGAATCCGACCTTGGAGCAAAGCTTAAGGTCGTAAGTGGAAATTTAGGTATTCCAGGAACTTGTGTACTCGAGACTGTAGGTAAGCAGTTGTTTTTCTGCAAGCAAGTTTCTTCGGTTACTTTCGATACGGGTTCTATAGCTGCAGAATTGCATGGGCTGGAAGAACTTAGAAAGGCAGGAATACGCGTACCAAAAACTTATGCAGCCGGTCAGTTCCACAATCTATCCTACTTCGTGTCTCAATACGTCCAGACGAGTGGGGCTACTATAGAAACTGAGCTTGACTTTGCTACGCAGTTAGTGCAATTGCATAAGTACTCTGCAAACCAATTCGGTCTTGATATTTCTAATTATATAGGATCCTTAGATCAGCAGAACCTCTGGTCAGCTGATTTTATGACCTTCTATACAGACTCTAGAATTGGACCTCAGTATGCGCTTGCAAGAAAACATGGATTTCTCAGAGACTTAGATATTGATGCATATTATAAGCAAGTCGAGCAACTCATTGCTATAGAACAACCTTGCCTCATTCATGGTGATCTATGGAATGGAAATGTGTTGTTCTCCAATGAAGCTGCCTACTTTATAGATCCTTCTGTTGCATACAGTCATAGGGAGTTTGACTTGGCGATGATGGCCTTGTTTGGCGGTTTTGGTGCACGAGTATACAGGGCTTATAATGAATTGTTTCCTTTAGAAGATGGATGGGAAGAACGAAAAGAGCTGTTCCAGTTGTACTACCTACTAGTACATCTAAATATGTTTGGAAGTTCGTATGAATCTGGGGTAAGGAAAATAATAACGAAGTATCTATAGTGATACTTTATTGAATTTCTTGGTTACAGCTTTGTCTGCACTAGAAATCCTAAGGAAGTAGAGACCATCATGTATATCATGAATGTCTAGAACTCTATTGCTTACTGAAGGCAAGTTGTAAGTTCTAATATTTCTACCCAGCGCATCTATAAGTTCTATCTTATCTATTGTGGATTCAGATTCTATAGTGATAAATCTAGATGAAGGATTCGGATAGATACTAACTGTTTCCAAAGTAAGTTCTTCTTCCTCAGTCTGTGGTGTATCTCCACCGAACTGTATGATTTTCTCATAATCAGGATGCGAGCTGTATTCTCCATGTTCATTTACAGAGATGATATCGGTAAGTTGTACGATGGATTCTTTTATGTTACCGGTTCTTCTTAAGCCTGTAATTTCATCTTCTACAATAAATTCCAAAGCTCCAATAATACCAAAGCCATCTGCTGAGCCATTACTGTGTCTAGTAACTGCAATATCTACCTGTCCGTCAGCAGGGACATTGAAGAAGTCTCTGTTAGGGCTATTATAAGACAACCAGTTGTCTCCATACTGGTAGAAATTTACTGAAGAAGAATCTATCAAATCTGGATTGATATTGAAACTGAAAGCGAGCCCATGCATGTCTATAGAAGGAAAACTAGAGTTACCTACAATGATATCGACAACCATGACCTCACCGGAATCAACAGAAGATTGCTGAGGGACAAAAATGACTGGCACTTCAGAGATCGCACTCAGGAGCTCTCCTTGAAATTGGCTTACGTTGCCGTAGTATTGCTCAATGGCAATAATATCATCTTCGTCTATATAACTATCACCATCAGAGTCACCACATTTAAGGTCGATGTCTGAGTTCATCTGGTTATAACCCCAATCATCACTAAACTGGCCAGTCCAGATCTGAGTAAAATCTTGCGTTCTTGTCAGTCCACCCTCTCCTACATTTAGACCTAAATCCAATATATCTATAACATCTACTCTGCCATCATCATTATGGTCTCCTTGGAAAACACAATTTTCTATACAGAGACAGTCAGTATTAGTCGTACTCTGAATAGCAACATCTACTTTTACAACTTCGCAAATTCCTGTAGAGGAACAGTATTCTAAGTCAAATTCGTCTAAACCTGTAAAACCTGAATTTGGGGTATAGACTATGGTATTGGCTCCTGTTATGGTATCACAACTGGTTATTTCTTGATTAAATTCATCAAGGATTACAACAGTTCCATTGGATGGAGCAACAGCTGAATTAAATATAAAACCATCGGCAGGTGTATTATACACTAGTCTTAAAGGCTGGTTTTCTAAAAGTTCAAAACTGTATTCTACCTCAGTTGTAGGCGCAAAATCATCTACATGGATAATAATTTTTGCTGTAAACAACTGAAGACCGGTGAATATTTTATACTCAAAGATTTTATCTCCAGTAAAACCACTTGGAGGAGCATATTGAAATACGCCATTACTAATTTCTGTTAGCTCAGGAGAATAGGAATGCACAGAGAAATTAGATCGATAATCATTTGCTAATACATCGAACTCTAGACTACCATCAGTTGCAATATAAACTTCATCATCTACCAAGAATGAATTGCTATCCGTCTTATTTAGGACCGTTACAGAATAGTCTAGCTGACCACCAGCATTATTTATAAAATCAAAATTATCCGAACCTTGATATCCTTGGTCAGGTTTGTAAGTCCAAATGTGCGCAGCCGCTGTAGATTGAGAGAGAATCCCATTACTTGGTGTTGTTCCTACTTCAAAATCTGACGAAGGAAGCATAAGAACTTGCTCGTCGCTATTGTCTATGAAAAGGTCTGATGACCCGTTGGCAGTATTATTTTCACTTTGTATATGTATCAGTGCACTGCCTACAGTTCCTAGACTATCCTCGGTAAAATAGAGAATACGTCCTTCGTCTGCAGTTAAAGTGAAATCTATGGCGTCGTTAGCAGAGATGGTTGCTGAACCTCCTGAGACATGACCTAGCTTTACAATGCTCAACTCTCCATTAGAAGAACTGTCATTAGTCAGGGGATGTACTGTACCAGTAGATCCAGAAAATAGTTCATAATCTGGCTCTGACTCTACTTTTGAAGGTTTTACCCTGAAACGAACAGTACTATAATTTGTTTGTGGAAATCCTGGGATAATAGATGGCTCAGTATACTCTACAACAACTGATAAATCTCCAGTGAAGCCAACAATCGATTTAAAATCCAATTTGTATACTCCAGGAGATACTTCCGTAGGATCCACACCTAAAACCTCAGCTATGTTAGGAAACTGATTAAGTGCATCAGGTTTGAATAAGGAATTAATGTAAACTTCTTCGAGTGCATTTGTTTCTGCATCTACATAGATATACTTATCATTGAGCTGCGCGCTCAACGAACATGTTAGCAGTACAAATACGAAGGCAAGAAAAAGTCTCATTAGTGCCTCTTAAAGTTTTGGTTAAAGCAAATATAGAGAATCATTTTTGATATATGGGTCAAAAATTGCTATTTTTTGAGTCTATTGAATTGTTATATACTATACTGACTCTAAGTATTTTAAGTTTCAACGAAATGCGCGAATAAAACGCCGTTAAGCCCTAGAAAGATTATAGAA
>CAYNJK010000272.1:0-4650 GCA_964397575.1 uncultured Saprospiraceae bacterium | reverse complement strand
ATATCAAGTTTGGAGATATGAAACTGACTTATTGAGTATAACCGATGAGCTGGATGAGGACGAAACTGAAATAGAAATTTCTGCACTTCCTAACCCAACTACTGGACTTATTAATTTTAGCTGGCCAGAATTAAATACCTCTACTACGGTAGATTGGACAGTGTCATCTCAAGACGGGACAGTACGTTTGAGCGGATCAGCTCGGGATAATTTTGTGTCATTAGATCTTTCTGCATTTTCAGCGGGGGCCTATTATTTTACAATCTTTTTTGAGAATGAAAGATATTCGAAGCTTTTTACCAAGTTTTAATAGAATATAGGCATGAAGGTATAATCTTCAAGCCGCAAAGTAAAAGAGCGAGATCATTTTAGACCTCGCTCTTTTTATAATGGCTATTAGGGTTAAGTTTAAAGCAAATTTATTGACATCTAGTTAACTCAAACGTACCACATACTTCATCATCTCCAGCTTCTGCACTTAGAAACCCAGAAATAGTAGTATCAGTTATTTCAGTTATCTCAACAAATCCTTCGGAAGCAAAACTATTGGTGAATCCTTCTGCGTCAAATAAGTTAAGTGTAAATCCTTCAGAAAGATCTGCTGATAAAAACAAGTCAGTCCTGCCTACAGTTGAATTAGGAAAGGTGCCACGTATACTTACAGCATCATCTCCAAAGTCTGATCTAAATGTACAAAGATCCATAATCATAACGTCAGTTGAAAACATATTAAAAGTTATGCCATCACTTACGTCAAAAGCATTGCCTGACTGAAATTCGAAGGCCTTACCGTTAATACTGCCTGTTGCAACAGCTTCAGAACAGGTGTCTGAACCTGAACCTCCATCATCATCGTCATCACCACAAGAAGTGAAAGTAAGAAGACAAGATGTTGCTAGAATTGTTAGGAAGAATAATTTATAAAATTTCATAAAATTAGTTTGGTAAGAAAAGACTGCGAAACTAATTAAAAGTAGCTCAGGCAGTATTAACAAAACTAATATTAACTAAATTATGCAATCAGTCGTTTCTTTAATTGTAACGAGAGGATGACCATGCTAGGGGGAGATAGCTAATACGGTGGCACCTTCTTTTCTGTGGCTTGTCTGGTGTAGTAACTACACAGTTATGCAGACAAGCTAAATACATTAAGTCTTTTTGGCTGCTGAGCGGAAACAATTGCCCTTAGGAATTATAGACGCCGACACCTGTTCTGTCCGTAAATTTGATTTCGTGTTTTAATCTGGATTCTATAGGCCATTATATTTTCTAAGCTTATCACCTCCGTGCCCGACTGCTCCGTCCCTGAGTGCTTCGTCCTGAACTACTTCGTTTTCTCTTAGCAAGTTTGCCAAATATATACGAACCACTTATGCCGCCTGAAAGTCTTAGTACTGTAAATCTATTGACATCTCCCATGACAGGGAATAACTGCCCAAAGGAAAAATAGACACCTACACCTACTCTGTCCGTCATTTTTGATTCTAGTTGTAATCTGGTTTCATAACCTAGTTGGAGATTGATTTCATCTAATGGTTGGGTGGTAGTAACAAAATCACCAATGTTTGGGTCAAAGCCTGTTTCCGTTAACAGGATCATACTGCTCAAAGTGTAGCTCAAGGCAGGACCAGCCATTACTGAAAATTGGTATTTGTCCTGAGCGGTTGCTAGTTTTAAAAGAAAGGAATACTCCAGACTACTGCTTTCATACTCCATATCATAGGCACTAAAACCATCTGAATTATTGAAACTATGCTTTAGCCGATTAAATCCAAGGAACTGAACAAAACTTAGATTGGAGTTCTTGTATGGTAAGGAGAGGCCAACATGTAATCTTAATTGGGTAGTTTTTTTATTATCCAGATCATTTTTTAAAAACAAAATAGGCACCAAGAAGAAATCATCCTTACCTCTTCTTGGGTTCAAATTTACAATGCCAACATCAGCACTAAATAAAAATTTCTTTTTGGGAGTAAATGGAATTTCGCAGGTAGAAAGAGATTCCAGTGTCCGACTTAGACCATTTTCGCTATAATTGGCATATTCCATAATCTCTCTTTTATTTTTACAATCTCCTAGCTTTCTCAGCACTGAGATATAGCTACCCCGTCCTTTTTCACTGCCATTCATTTCGATAAGGCTTCCATCATCCAGAAAGAAGCGTTTCGCAAAAGCATCATCTATACAAAATAAGAGTCTGCCAAAGTCGGATTCCGAAACATGTTTGAGAAAGTACTTAGTCGGCGTACCATTAAAATCTATTTCGCGGGATTCATAGTAATTTCCTGCAAGATCTGAATAGCCCTCTACTTGATCGGGATATAAATTATAGCTGCCCTCAGAGTTTGTGATTTTAATGCTTTGGAAGGGCTCGTTTTCATATTGCTTAACCATACCTTCTTTCTTAATCTGGCGACCTTCGATGACTACATAAGAATGCTTATGTTGTGCCTGGGCAACAAGACTAATCAGGGTAAAGAAAATAGCTGTAAGTAATATGGAAGTAAATTTCTTTTCGGACATATTATAGGAGTTAAATAGGCTATAATCAGTGTTTCAGATCAAGATAAGGACAATTGCGAGATTTTCATGCAAACTAGAAACAATATAATCTGATACAAAATAGTACATTAGCAACAATGTTTAGGTCAGCACAGTCTTGGTTTTTTTTACTCATTGTCATGATCTTTTCATGCAGTCCCAGAACCATCCAGGATATCTCAAATGCACAGGATTATGGAAACTTGTTGCCAGCAGTTATCGAGCCTGTACTCATAGAAAAAGGCAAGTCCTTCCTGGGTCCTTGTGAGCCTACAATCTGCATCAATCCTAATAACCCCAACCATATAGTGGCAGGTGCCATACTCGACAAAGTATATACGTCTACTGATGGAGGCCGCAACTGGACCAAAGACAGATTAAGATCGTCCTATGGTGTCTATGGTGACCCAGTGATCAGAGCCAATTACAAAGGAGATTTTTTCTATGCACATCTATCCAATCCTGATGGGCAAGCGTATGCTTCTGATGCTTTTCTGGATAGAATCGTTATCCAAAAGTCGGAAGATGGAGGCAAAACATGGAATGATGGAGCCTACACTGAGCCAAGAACGCCTAAAGATCAAGACAAGCAATGGCTGGCTATAGATCCAAGAAACAACCATATCTTTATGACCTGGACAGAATTTGATCTTTATGACAGTCCAGATCCAGAGCATAAGTCACGGATTGTATTCTCCAAGTCTACTGATGATGGTGCTAACTGGACCATACCTATAACACTAAGTCAGCAGGAAGGCAATTGCATAGATAGTGATGACACTACCGAAGGCGCGGTGCCCGCCGTGGGGGCTAACGGAGAATTATATGTGACCTGGTCCTATAATGAAAAACTTATTTTCGATAGATCCTTTGATGGGGGAACAACTTGGATGGAAGAAGACAGGATTATTGCATCTCAGCCGGGGGGATGGGATCTTGCTGTCCCTGGCCTTATCCGAACCAACGGCATGCCGATTACAGTTGTAGACAGATCAGATAGCCCTTATCATGGCAGTATCTATGTAAACTGGGGGGATCAGCGTCATGGAGAATCTGACACAGACATATGGATAGCTTCATCACGAGATAAAGGAGACAGTTGGTCACAGCCTGTCAGAGTAAATAATGATAGTTCTGGAAGACATCAGTTTCTAAGCTGGATGGAAGTAGATCAAAGCAATGGCTATATCTATGTAGTGTTCTATGATCGTAGAAATCATAGCGACAATCAGACGGATGTCTACCTTGCAGTCTCTACAGATGGTGGTAAGACTTTCATGAATCGGAAGATAAATCAGAAAAGTTTTATTCCTGATCCGGAAGTGTTTTTTGGCGATTACAATGACCTTTCGGTGGTCAATGGGGTGGTGCGACCCATCTGGACAGAACTAGATGGAAGGCGACTCAGTGTATGGACTGCGATTATAGATATGGGTTACAGTGAAAAATCACGGTAGGACATAGACCAGTTAATTATAACGATATATAGAGATTTACTATTAAAATGGCGAAGTAAGGAATTGCTCCCTTCTCTTTGAAGGGCAGTAAATCCTCTTACTCAAGTGCACTGAGATATTCTATCGCCTTCTCTGAGTTCATATGGAAATCATTAAAGACAACCCTGCCTTTTTGATCTATAAAGATAAACCAAGGTGTTCCTCCAGTTCTGTAATCTTGCATAGTAAGCGAATACCCCCTGTCTGAACCTTTACCTGTATCATGTCCGAATGGTATATCAAGTTTATACTCTTCTTGAATTTCTATCATGCGTTCTTTAGTATTGGCATGTGCCCCTTCAAATACAGTCTGAATAGCCAAGAATGCAACTTTGTCATTGCCTTCCAGCGCTTTGGTCATCTTTTGTAGAGCAGGCAGGCCTCTGCTGTGGCAACCAGGACACCATGCCTGAAATCCATAGATTACAACAAATTTTCCTTTGTAATCAGCTAGACGGATAGGTTCTGTGGCTTCTCCTCCTGGTCCCACCCAGTCATTAACTTGTAGTTCTGGGGCTTGGCGGCCCTCTATTCCATAGCCTGGTCTAGAATTCGACATACGTATATCTTCAATATTTATTTCTTGGCTCCATATTATAATACTGCCTAAGAG
>CAYNJK010000271.1:0-4652 GCA_964397575.1 uncultured Saprospiraceae bacterium | reverse complement strand
GTATAGGAGCTATAACGACTAGTGACCAAAGAAAGGCTGGGCTAATAAAAAAAGATACTGCTGCTATTGCAATTACAATTAGAAAGGATAGTATCAAGAATCCTGTGCGCATAAGAGTTGGTTTGTTATATAAGCTAAGATAGCTTTTTCATCTCACGAAATGATGAGAAGATCTACAGCTTTCACTCAGAAGACAGTTATATAAATGGCTTGAAATGCTTTGTACTTAGGTCTGATGAATAATGCGGCTTTATGACCAACATTATTACCCAATATTGTTATAATTTCGATGTCAATTAAGTAAAATAATGTACAGATATATTCGTCTTCCCTTTTGTCTGCTAATAATTTCATTTATTTCATGTAAAACCAATAAGACTCTGGTTGCAGAATTACCAGAGTACGAAGAAGAATTATTGGATACCTTGGTTGTGACTGCTCCTGCTATAGATAAGGAGCCAGATTATACCTTGCCCGTTTACAGAAATTCAGCAACTCGTAAACATGATCTTATTCATACGAAGTTGGATATCAAATTTGATTGGGCTAAACAGCATGTCTTAGGTGAAGCAGAACTGACCTTAAAACCAATGTTCTATGCTACTGACAAGCTGGAACTGGATGCAAAAGTATTTGATATACACAGCATTAAGGTCAATTATAAGGAGATGGAGTACGATTATGATCAATCAAAGCTCACTATTACTTTAGACAGAGAGTATACCAGAGAAGAAGCATTTCGAGTAAATATTTCTTACACAGCAAAACCAAATGAAGGACCTTCCGGTGGTAGTGCCGCCATCACTTCTGACAAAGGCCTCTTTTTTATAAATCCTGAAAGCAGCAATAAATTCAAGCCACAGCAGATCTGGACCCAAGGAGAAACAGAAAACAGTAGTAGATGGTTTCCTACCATCGATAAGCCCAATGAAAGATGTAGCCAAGAAATATATCTTACAGTAGAAGACAGGTTTCAAACTTTATCTAACGGATTACTTATGTCTTCCAAAAAGAATGCAGACGGCACGCGTACTGACCACTGGAAACAAGTTAAGCCACATGCCCCTTACCTGTTTATGTTAGGTGTCGGAGAGTATGCGGTTGTAAAAGGTGACTGGAAAGGTAAAGAGCTATTGTATTACGTGGAACCAGCTTACGAAAAAGATGCAGAAGTAATATTCAATCATACGCCAGAAATGCTGACTTTTTTCTCAGACATCCTGGGCTATGAGTACCCTTGGGATAAGTATGCACAGATAATATGTAGAGACTATGTTTCTGGAGCAATGGAAAACACTGGTGCAGTAGTCTTTGGTGATTTTGTGCAGAAAACTACACGAGAATTACTTGACTCTAATAACGATGATATTGTTGCACATGAAATGTTTCATCACTGGTTCGGAGATCTCGTAACTTGTGAAAGCTGGTCTAATCTAACACTAAATGAAGGCTTTGCAACCTATGGAGAATATCTCTGGCAAGAGTATAAGTATGGCCATGAAGCCGCAGAAAGAAAAAGACTACAAGACCTTAACGGTTATGTAATGACTGCAGATAGGGGAGGCACCCATGACCTGATAGATTTTGAGTTCGAGGACAAAGAAAACATGTTTGATGGTCACAGTTATAACAAGGGTGGGCTTATCGTGCACATGCTCAGAAATTATGTAGGGGACGATGCTTTTTTTACTTCGCTCAATAAGTATCTGAAGCGTAACGAGTACACAGATGTGGAGGCACATGAATTGCGCTTGGTGTTTGAAGATGTTGTCGGCGAAGACCTCAATTGGTTCTTTAATCAGTGGTTTTATGACAAAGGACATCCACAACTATCTGTCAATTATGAGATCAGTGCTGCAGACAAGAAAGTATACATCGATGTCCGTCAAACTCAAGATGTAGAAGACAATGTTGCTGTTTTTCTCTTGCCATTCAAAACGGCCTTGTATTACGAATCAGGTAAGGTAGAATATGTAGACCTGTGGATGGATAAGCGAGAGCAACTTTTTGAAGTAGAGTTCGAAGGTGAAGAAGTTCCTACTGTAGTAGTTCTAGACGGCACTAATGATATACTTTCTACGACCAAAGAAGAACGAACGGGTGAAGACTATTTAAATCTATTCAGATTGTCTTCTGAGTATGCAGACAAGTATCTTGCATTGAATAAGATAAAAGATAAGTCTGAGGCACAAGAAATAATTTTAGATGCCGCGCAAGATCCATCAGAAGATATTAGACTTATGGCTATCAATGCTCTTTCTCAGAAGAGAGATGCAAAATTACTGACTAAGATAGTCCGGAATGATGAAAGTTCTGCCGTGAGAACCGTCGCACTCAGAAAATCAAAATCTTTAGAGCTTTCTAAGGAAGTGATAGATTCAGATGAGTCATTTAGAGTCATTTCTGAAGCACTGGATATTATTAATAAAGTAGATGCTAACGAAGGACTGGTCCAAGCTAAGAAGCTAATGGATGACTATCATAAGCCCTTGCTCGGAACGATGGGTGAGATATTTGCTAAATCTAAGGATGTCTCACATTTAGATTTCTTTGAGAAAAACATCAATGATGTCAGCATGTTTGGTTTCTTTAATTATGTCAGTCAGTACGGCAAACTTGCTAAGATTGCTGAACCCCAAAAAGTGGTCAGTACAGCTAAGTACCTCAAGGATGTTGCGAAGGAAGAAAGTAATGCCTACTTCAAGAAATACTCCTGTACGAATCTTTTGGAAAATCTTAAAGTTCGTATGGAGAAAGAAGGAGAATCGGATCCTGATGCAAAGAAAGCAGCAGAAACCTTAGCTTCTTATATGCTAGATATAATAAATTCGACTAGTGACCAGAGGCTGAAGAATGCCTTTGAGCAATATGGAATGGAACCGTAATTTCAAAGCATACAATTATTTTTAGCGACAAGACAATTCCTCTTTATTATTTCCTTCTATCTTCTGATATAGTGCCAGTCACTTTAGACAAAGTATTTAATTATTAACTGTACTTTACTTTATTGCCGGACAGCATTGACTGCATCATAGAATTAAAGTCTTCTTTTTTATTTAGGTGCGGGATAGGGTCAGTAGGTATTTTTGTTCCTAAAAAATCACACAAAGGTTTCCATCCTTGATTGAGATTATAAATAAGTAACTGATCTGGAGCTACATAATTCTGCACCCCATCATGATGTGCATTCCATATGCCTTTTACAAATTCCTTGTCCTCAAATTTCCCTTGGAACTGTACCTGCCAGAGATAATTCTTGACAAATTTTCTACAAGCCATTACTTTTCTCATTCTATTGTCTAGGAGCAATCTCTTCTTCAATTGCACTTTTTGAATCAGAGTTTTTGGGCCTGCAACATATATGGTAGACTTAGCACTTTCATACCACTCTTCAAAGGGTCGAGTAGATAGTATGACTTTTGCGTCTGGGTATTGCTTGAGATGTTCTTTGTACCAAGGATAACAAGGAAAGTCCACACTAGCCTGATAGCCCTTATATACTTTGTCCCAATCAGTAGTAGCAGTATCTTGCAAGGTTTTCCAATACTGCAAATCGTCAGGATTGTTCACCAGATCTTTGTAATGGTATGCTTTTCCATAGCCCAATTTCTCTAATGCAATCTTAAGAGAGTTAGTGCCTGTTCTGGGAAATCCAGCTCCTATGACTTTTAATGACATTATCGACTTAATATAGGGGATGTTATCACAATAAAGTGAAAATATGTTTTAGAAGTGGTAGTTATCAATATTCTAACTTCATTCTTTCAGATCTGTAAGCTATGTCTCTTTGTCCCCAGCCTGGTTTGTCACTTCCATTGAGGTCTTTGTAAGAAATTTTAGCTTCGAAAAGATCTGTTCCAGAGCTCTTGTCTACTTCTACTATTTTGCCATGACGTTCGCCCTTAGGGAAAATGAAACCTGAGGTCACTAGCATATTGTTGTCTTCTGCAAGATAATCTACATCGCTTATTATGGATGAAAAGAAATTAACACCTCTTTCTTTGCCATATTGCCATACTTGCTTAACTGTTTTGTCAGTAGGGTTAATTTCATATTCTACGGCTCTGGAATAAGTAGGCGCTTCAGTAAAGTTTCTATAAGTGCCATTGTCAAATACAATTAGGTTGCCATTTGGCATAAGGGCAGGCGCATGATTCCCCCAAGCAAAATCGAAATCCTCAGCGCTGGTTGTACCTTGCTGTACCGCATATGGATAGGGGTCATTGTTTTCGTCTATTGCAGTAAGTAGGAATGGGTTTGTGTCTGACCCCTGAGAATTTCTGCCAGCTTTCCTCCAGTTTTGTTTAGGGGATAGTATCCAATTGAGCTTATCGTCCCAAGTGAGTTCGCATAAGCCTTGATTCTTATTGGATATTATTATTGTACTGTCTTTTTCATTGAAGAATAAACCATTCATGTGCAGCCAGTCAACTTTTCTGAAGAGATTAAGGTCTTGACGAGTGATGTCTAGATGTTTTGCAAGATCCCATTCCTTGGTAATCTTGTTTTGTTTAGAATCCCATAAGGCTATCCAATCATTATCTGATTTCATTGTCTCTCCATCTATAACCATTCTGGAATCTCTTTTGCCTACTGCTAGAAGGTAGTCTCCATTTGGTAACACTGCAATGTCATGGTGGATCCCATAGTTA
>CAYNJK010000270.1:0-4657 GCA_964397575.1 uncultured Saprospiraceae bacterium | reverse complement strand
TGGTGGACGGATTTTCTTTCACTGTTAAGTAAGGGATAGCTTTTACGACAGTCCACGCAGGATTGCTGGTAAATTCGATACTATAGCTGTGATTGATCAAAGTTTCAGAGCTACTCATCCTGCTCATTTCTTCGAAATCAAACACCTGAGTACTTTCAGAACCTATATGAAAAGGCAAGGTTTCTGTAACCAACATTCTATTAGACAAGACTGGAAGAACATTCTGTTCCCCATCTGTATGATTACCACCTTTGGTCCACATTTTAATAGTTATTGGAGAACTCACCTCTTCAGGGACCTTTAGCTGCCATTCCACAATTTTACTTTCTCCTACTCCTAGTTGTGGCACGAATGACTCAGAAGAACTGGTCACCAATGAGCTTAGCTCTTTACCACTGATTGCATCGGTAAGATCTAGATAAGCAGTCAGGTCTAGAGGTGATTCACTAAAGTTAGTAACCTTTGCATTTACAGTTATCTGGTCACCTTGTCTTACAAAACGCGGAAGATGGGGCTCTATCATCAAAGGTTTCTGTGTAACAATCTCTTTCTCGTCAAAGGCATACTCCAAGTCCTGATTATGTGCAAACAAACTAAGTTTCCACTTGGTCAGTGCTTCGTTCATCGTAAACTTTATAATAGCTTCTCCATTCTCGATTTCAAGGTGAGGGTAAAAGAAAACCGTTTCTTTCAGATTCTCCCTTATCGAAATTTGGTCAGGATCCTGCTGCTGAAGCGCTGTATTGTCCTCTGCACTAAGTTGCTCATTATAACTATTTTTATCAGCGAGGTGTACCGCATCTGCTTCCAAAGTTGGCTCACGAGGAACTGAAGCAGGAACAGGTATGCCTTTACTCATAGTACGTCCTCTAGGTGCAGATTCCGCCATATTATCCATAGAGCGCATCTCCAATCCACCTCTGCCTATTCTAAGACCAAACAGATTCATTCTAGGTGCAAAGCCATTGACATAGAAGTTTTTGTATTGGAGTCTTTTGGCGAAGGTCATCGCCGATACTGCACTAAATCCTTTCCCCTGAAATGTGTAGGCCTGAGGCGCCATAAGTGGAAAGAAATTTTTCCTCCAGTTTTCTGGTAGTATCTGATCCAGACTAGCATCATACATGGCAGCAAGCAGTTCCCCAGACACAGCTTGTCCGTCCTCATCGGTTATCAATAACTTCCATTCTTCTTCTATCCCTGGTTCTATTTTATCTCTAAAAGTATGATATGCTATATTTAGTTTTTTGTTTGTCCATGCCACTGCAATCGGTAGAGATACAGAATAAGTTCTATTATTTTTTACCAAGGCAAAATTTATACTCAGGCCACCTCTATCTTTTTCTTCTATCGTGTAAGAGATTTTTCCATCTGAGGGAAGTGTTAGCCAGTCGGATTTTTTCACTCCAGATCTGTCACGCAAGACATAGAGTACATCTGCCTTCTCATATGGCGTTGCAACCATGAGGTCCATCGTTTCACCTGGCTTGTAATTGTCGGCAAGCTTAGAAACCCATAGTGCCTGTGTAGGAAATGCAGGACCGGTATCGTCGCTGACAGAAAGGTACCGAATCTGCTCTTGGGTATTTCCTTGATTATCAGTCGCATTGATCAGGATCTTATAGCTGCCTTGAGTCAGCTGGGTTATTTCATCAAAGGCGATTTCAGTTCCTGACTTAGTAGCCGTATATATTTCTTTACCTACTTCCCAGTTTGTTAGCTCTGAAGTAGTTACGTCTGCTGCATAATTAGGAAAGCGCTCCCTAAAAGCTTCGGGACTGAGCAGGCTAAATTCTGGATGCGCCCAATATCTTTCATTATAGAATTTTTCTGGTGGTTGTACCTCGTAGACTTTAATCTCTATTTCTGAGTCCACACCTTGCTTTGCCGCATTTGCAACCATAACTTTCATAGGTGTCAAATCAGAAAGGAAGCTATACTCTGGGAGTGCTACCTCCAAGGAGAAAGGAGAAGAAGACAAGGTAACAGTCTTGGAAGCTGAAATAGAAGCTCCTGTGCCATCGCTCATGTCCATGCTTATGACATAACTGAAACTTGCGTATTTATTACTGGCTTCCTTAGTGGGAAAAGTGATACTGAATTGTCCGTTACTAATGCGCACTTCTCCAGAAGCCACTAATTCACTTTTTCTAGAAGGAGGAAAATATCCACAGAATCTGTACCATGGTCTGAAGATTGGACTTTTTTCCACGCGGTAACTTAACTTACCTTCAGTGACTACACTTCCACTAAAGTTATTAAGCTGACCGCCTATAGTTACAGAATCCCCTAGGACATACGCTTCCTGGATATCATCTACTTTAGAATACAATTTAGGTCTTTTGTATTCTTCTACTCTAATAGACTTGTTAGAAGAATAATCACCACACTGCACTTCTATTTGGAACTGTCCTGTTAATCCGTCTTGGGGAACAGATAGCACTTCAGAAAAGGTGCCATATTTATTTGTAACTACGGAAGTAGAACTTAGCTCTTGCCAGTTTGCATCTCTAAAAACAAGCTTGACCTTAGTATCATCAGACAATGAAGGATAATGCTGACCGTCTTTATTCAATACTAAGCCCTTCACATGTACGAGCTGACCAGGGCGGTATATAGCTCTATCCGAAAACAGATGAATTTCTTTGTAGGGTTCAGTTTTGTATATCCTATTCCTAAAATGTGTTTCTCTCAGGTCTAGGAAATCACTCTTGTAACTGAGTCTATATGTGAATCGATTGGTGCCTGCTACCGAAATGAGCACTTTACCCTTCTCGTCAGAAAGAGATTCAGCTTTTTTCAGCTGTTCTCTACTTCGAGTATTTCGATTATACTCTTGTACGTAAGCTTCTACCTTAACACCAGCCAGCGGCTTACCAGAATCTCGGTCTACTACATAAATTTCCGTATCAGAAGCCCATTGATTATGCGCTGAAATATATGCCAGATTGGAAACATGAAATACGGCTAATGATCCATGTTTTGTATCATCTGGATCCTGCACCAAGACAACATATCGTCCTGGAGGTAACGCTTGCATGGGCAATTCTACACTGTGCCAATTATGGTCCTTACCTGCTTCTAGAGTAAAGCTATTGGATTGTATTACTGCTAATTTCTTTGCAAAGTTTATCTTCTTTTCTGACTGATAAACAGCAGAATAACTGTCGAAATCTTTATCACTTAAGCTACTAATCTGATACTGCACTGAGGACAGATTTCTATATTCAAGTTTTACCAAAAAAGGCTTATTGACAAGATTGACTAGTTCTGTTTGGACCTTAATTTCTTTGTTATTAAGTCGTAAGCGATAGCCGTCTATATATTGTTTGTAATCCTTGTGATAACCTGATGCTTCTATCTCTGCTAGTAGCTCTGCGGCTTTGGTATAGCCAGTTTTTTCTTTTTTATTGAGTTGGGTTTGGTTGCGATTTCCTTCGCTCAAATACTTTGCGATCATTACACAATAAGCTGCTTCATGACCTTTAGTGGCGTTATTTGATCGAGCTAGCTTGGTCATAGAACTTTCGTAAAGTCTGTCCTTGTTAGCTACTGTTGCCCGCTGCTTGAGAAACTCTAGTCGTGACAACTCTATCCAGATCTGTTGTTCTGATGACAAGCCACTAAGCTCTTTTGTTTTTTGGAAGGTTACAAGCGCATTATAATTGTGATCATTATAAGTGCCGGACTCTAAGTCTAATTTATAGGTAGAATCAAATAGGTCTTCTGTATTCAGCAAATAGCTATTAGATGGAAGTGCTACAGAGTTGGAGCTGTTTATAAAATGCTGAATCGCCCTAAAGTGTAGAAACTGCTCTATGGTGGTTGCACTTATTTGGGTCAGACTATTGTTAGTTCCTACGGTCAGTAGTTCTATATCTTGAATGCTTGCAGTGCCAGCATATGTCAATGATTGTATATAGTAGTTGTATGCTTTTTGCTGTATTTCTTCCAAGGATCGGAATGGCAGTTCGACATCTGTTCTAGCCAGTTCTGTTCTATTCTGAAACCTGTAAGCATTTGCAAGACCATAGTTACTATACATTTCTCCTAGTATAGATGCATAGACAGCAGATGCAGCGGATGAGCGGAGTTGTGATTGTTCTTCCTCCATTTCTAAGATAAAAGCAGCTGGATCCTTGTCCTCGAATTTTTGTGTCAACTTGGTTTTATAAAGTATGGCCTTAATTAATTGATCTTCTTGGCCTTCTTCCTTTGCTAATTGGTAGATTTTTACAACTAAGTCATAGGCTGTTTTTGGCAAAGAGTTTTCTTGACTTTCCACCTCCTTCCATAGCTTATCATAATCAGCATCATCTCCATCACTGACAAATAAACTAGCAAAAAGACTAAAAGCTATGATCATCAAATACTTCATTAATGTGGTTTATTAATAAGACGTATAATCCATAAACTAATACACAGTTCCAAGACAATTAATTCGTTACAAATCTGTTAAGGTCGACTTCGGGAGATATTTCCTGCTTATGTAGCAATAGATCCATAAATCTCTCTGCCCAATAGGGTGCTAAAGAAGTTCCTTTGGTTCCCATCCCATTGAAAAGATATACTCTTTTATACTTCTTATGTTGGCCTATGAGCGGCCTCCTTCCTTTGGCACTGGGTCTTATTCCTGCTCGATGTTCGCTTATAGTAT
>CAYNJK010000269.1:0-4738 GCA_964397575.1 uncultured Saprospiraceae bacterium | reverse complement strand
GATGATGTGCAGCAATAAAAACATTCCCTTCACTATCATAATGGGCACTAAATTCTTCTCCTTGGTAGATGAAATCTGAGTATGTCCTTAATTCGAACAGGTCTAGATCGTGACTTATCTTTGCGCAAAAAATTAAACGTTCGTCTGTATCTCTAATTCGCAAATACCCTAGTAATAAATAGTGGTCTTCGTTTACCAAAGTCTCACGAATAATATATTGATGATTTTCTACTTTATGAACAAATTCTTGTTCGTTGCTTCCATCAAGATCGACAACATTAAGAAAAATTCCCTTGTCATCTTCCTCTCTTTCCAATAATGTGAATCCAAGCTTAGAACTTGGGGTTACAAATAGTGTTGTAATCGTTTTTGCTGCTTCGCCTGGGTTTTCTGGTTCAACTCTGTGCATAATTCTAAAAGTATCATGCTCTACGTTATAACCTGAAATTTGTCCATAGGAAATAGAATTACTACCCCCTACCATATTTGTGTCTGCACTAAATAGTTCGTTTCCCAATTCTACAACATCCCTACAAACATTTGAAAATACCCATACTGCATCATCATCTTCCAGAATTCTATGCTGGAGATACTTACCACTATACGAAAACTTTGCTATAAAAAGAGTTCTCTCATTATCAATAGCATTTCTTAATAATGATGTACCAATGGTGTATACATTATCATCCTTCACAAATAGTTTAAATGGTACTTGCTGATGATAACCAAAATCATAGGCTAGATAGAATGATTCTTGGCCCAAGACATTGCTGCCAAAATAGAACAATAGTAAAATTGAAAGATAAGTACTAGTTTTTTGCAAACTTAAAGGTTTAGGTGCTTTTATCTTCTTCACTGTTAATCTACCCATTCTGCTAGGAATAAATTAGTATCTCTGGTGCCACCATTATTTCTATTAGAAGAGAACACCAGTTTGGTCCCATCATAAGAGAACATAGGGAAAGAGTCAAAAGTCTTATCAAAAGTTATTTGCTCCAATCCAGTTCCATCTAGATTGATCATAAATAGATTGAATGGGAAGCCTCTCTTGGAATTATGATTGGAAGAAAAGATTACTTTTTCTCCCGATGGGTGGAAGAAGGGTGCCCAATTGGCTTTTCCTAAATTAGTTATTTGCTTCAGGTCGGAGCCATCCACATTACAGACATATAGTTCCATATCCGTAGGTTTTACCAAGCCTTGCGTTAATAGATCTTTGTATTCTTTTATATCCTCCGGTGTTTGTGGGCGAGAAGATCTGAATATCAGTTTTGTACCGTCAGGACTGAAGAAGGCGCCACCATCATAACCTAGGCCTGTTGTTACCTGTTTTACATTGGAACCATCTGTGTTCATAGTGTAGAGTTCTAAGTCACCAGATCGTATAGAAGTAAACACGATGAGACTCCCATCTGGACTAAGCGTCGCCTCAGCATCATACCCTGGCTCATCTGTCAGTTGTTTTAGAAGATTTCCTTCTAGGTCAGCTGTGAAAATATCAAAGCTTTCATAGATCGGCCAGACATACTTGCCATCTGTTCTTCTTTTCGGTTCAGGAGGGCAAGCATCACCACCTAGATGTGTGGATGCATATATAATAGACTTGTCCCCAGGCATAAAATAGGAGCAAGTGGTTCTGCCTTTGCCTGTACTGAGCAGCTTAGGCATAAAGGATTTAGAGATTGCTTTGCTGTAGGGATCTAAATAGTATATCTGATCACAGCTAGCGCCCCATTCTTCATTCTTAGCTTGGAAGACAAGTTTTTTATCATCAAAACTCCAGTATGCCTCAGCATTGTCTCCTCCAAAAGTCAACTGTCTTATATTTTTAAGATGCTTTTCTTTATCATAGTGAACTCTTTGTTCAGGCATTTCACCCTCTCCTTTGTGGGCTCCATGACCATGACCTTGCCCTTTTTTTCCTTTTTTCTTCTCCATCCTATCATGGTTATGTTCACTAGGATTTTTATCTACATGGACTTTTTCATCATCGTGTGAATGGACTTTGTACTCATCATGGGCAGGGTAGCCATCGTGACCTTCTTCAGTATGCTTATGGCTTTTGCAACCGAATAAAAAAAGTAATGTAAGAAGGCTGATTACTAAGTAAGGATATTTCATTTTATTTATACTTGGATTCTAATCGTTAAAACTCAGATTTGTATTGCAATGCAAAGAAACATATTAAAATTTTTATTTCTTTTTCTTTTTTCAGCTCTTATTTCGTGTAAGGCTACGAAGACTGTTGTCGAAGGTAAGCCTCAGTTTCTGCCTGAGCAGTTTGCAAAAGTAAGATCTGACATTACCTATCTGGCTGCTGATGAACTAGAAGGTAGAGAGACAGGAACAGTAGGAGAGACGCTGGCTGCAGAATATATATCTAGTCGATTTACGGAGATAGGTATTCCAGGTATATTTCAGGGCGACGAACCCTACTATCAATACTTTAAAAAAACTATAAAGTCTAATCCTCATGCAGAAGTTCCTAACCCCAATGACCCAGTCATAATGGGAAAGAACGTTGTCGCTTTTCTAGATAAGGAATCTGAACATACCATCATCATAGGTGCCCATTATGATCATTTAGGTTATGGAAAGGAAGGGTCTTTGTATACAGGGCCGCCAGCGATACATAATGGTGCTGATGACAATGCTTCAGGAGTAGCTGCAATGCTGGCTCTTGCTGACTACTTTAGCGAAAAAGCAACTGCTAACAATATACTTTTTATTGCCTTTTCAGGAGAGGAAAAAGGCTTGTGGGGTTCTAATTTTTTTGTAGATAATAGCCCTCTAGAGATGGAGGATATAAACTTCATGGTGAATATGGATATGGTAGGCCGATTGAATGAAGATAGACAACTTGCAATCTATGGGGTAGGAACAGCTCCTCTATGGAACGAGTTGATCCATAGTATTTCGCAACCCGTTTTTAAGTTTACGCTTACCGAATCTGGGCTAGGACCATCCGATCACAGCAGTTTTTATCTGGAAGATATTCCTGTTCTACATTTTTTCACAGGACAACATGAGGATTATCATCGACCTACGGACGATACGCATAAGTTGAATTTTCCAGGCCTAAACGATGTAATTTCGTATATCGCTGGATTAGTAGAAAAGGCCGATAGCAAAGGAAAATTTGTTTTTACAAAAACCAAAGATGAGTCGCAAGTTGCTCCAGCCTTTAAAGTAACGCTAGGTGTTATTCCTGATTACCTCTTTGATGGTAGAGGCATGCGAATAGATGGAGTCAGAGAAGGAAAAACGGCTTCCGTAGCTGGCATAAAAAAAGGAGATGTAGTAGTAAGAATGGGCGATCTCGAAATAGTGGATATGATGAGCTATATGAAAGCACTTAGTGCCTTCGAGCCAGGTGAGACTACAGAAGTTACCATAGTGAGAGAAGGGGATATGATGATGAAAAAAGAGGTGACCTTTCAATGAGAAACTGGATAGACTTATATTACTGACTTAGCTTATATTTGCCGAAAAATAAGGAATGGAACCATTATTTGAAGGAGATGTGTTAAAATGGATTATCATGATCTTGGTAGGTGCTCTAGCAGGAACCTTGGCCGCAAGAATCATGAAAGGAGATAGCTTTGGCTTTGTAGTCAATGCCTTACTAGGGATAGCCGGAGGTATAGTAGGCGGATATCTCTTTGACCTCTTAGGTATCAATGCGGGGTCAGGCTTAGTAAAAGTTGTAGAAAACCAATTTGATGTGAGACTACCCGAAAACTTAGTCGGAATGATTATATCTGCAACCGTAGGATCTATAATTATACTTTATGTTTCTAGGCTGCTAGGCTTAGGAAGAAGAAGAGTATAGGACTATAAGAAATGGAGAAGTGGAAAATAAGGCAGGTGAAGGATGTATCACCCAGTCCATGGTTTCCGATAGAACAACACCTAGTAGAGTTAGCCAATGGCCACTTAGTAGATGATTATTTTATAACAACACTAGGTGATGTGGTACAGGTCCTGCCGATTACATCAGATGGCTACATTGTTCTTGTCCAGCAATACAGACATGGTCAGAATGACATATTGCTCGAGTTGCCTGGAGGATTTGTTCAGGAAGGTAAGACAGAAATCGAATCTGCTCTTGCCGAATTAGAGGAGGAAACTGGGATAAGAGCAGCAGAGTCAGCAATCATCAGTCTGGGAAAGATAGCACAATTGCCTTCTAAATCTACTCAAGTTTCTCATGGCTTTCTAGCAACAGGATTGACCTTTAATGGAGTACAGAAACTTGATGACTTAGAGGAAGTAGACCTTGTTCTTAAAAGACCAAAGGAAGTTGTTGAGATGGTTTTGAAAGGTGACATTTGGGTTTCTGACTCGGTTTGTTTCATTCTGAAAGCGTTCCACCTTTATCCGAATTTGTTTAGCTAAATTATATTATGAGTAGTCAAGAATTTCAGCAGGCCTCAGCTTTGATAAAACAGAGACAGTCTATTTTTCCTAATAGTTTTTCTGATGAAAAGATTTCTAATGAACTCATTTTAGCTATTCTCGAAAATGCCAATCAGGCTCCTACTCACAAGCAAACAGAACCCTGGAGGTTTAAAATAGTTACGCCTGATAATTTGGAAGCCTTTGCTGAATTCTGTCAGTTAGCCTACAGGGAATACTATACTGAAGAGGAATACGTAGAAAGGAAGTACAAGAAAATTAAGTCTAAAATATTAGCCTCTTCCCACATCATTATTATTTCTATGCAAAAGGATAGTAA
>CAYNJK010000268.1:0-4764 GCA_964397575.1 uncultured Saprospiraceae bacterium | reverse complement strand
AAACTGGTGCGCCGCACTAGGTACAGTTCTAGCCAATGACCAGATTAAAGATGGGGTTTCCGAGCGGGGCGGTCATCCTGTGGAAAGAAAAGCTATGACCCAGTGGTACCTGCGTACAACAGCTTATGCAGAACGGTTGTTGTCTGGTTTGGATACTATTGATTGGACCACCTCATTAAAAACGATACAAAGAAATTGGATAGGCAAGTCTAAAGGTGCTACCCTATTTTTTAATGTACTTAACACCGACCATAAGGTCGAAATATTTACAACTAGAACGGATACAATTTTTGGTGCGACCTATATGGTACTCGCGCCAGAGCATCCTCTTGTAAAAACTATCACCAGCAAAGAGCAGAACGATGAAGTAACTAAGTATCTGGATTATGTTAATACCAGATCCGAAAGAGATAGGATGTCAGACGTCAAAGAAGTCACAGGAG
This sequence comes from uncultured Saprospiraceae bacterium, assembly GCA_964397575.1. GTDB lineage: Bacteria > Bacteroidota > Bacteroidia > Chitinophagales > Saprospiraceae > RFSX01. The sequence goes on along the minus strand of CAYNJK010000268.1, from coordinate 4,321 downwards.
CTTTCACTGGTGCTTATGCTGTTAATCCATTTAATCAAAAACAGATTCCAATTTGGATAGGTGAATATGTACTTATGGATTATGGTACTGGTGCAATAATGGCTGTGCCATCAGATGATGAGAGAGATTATGCATTTGCTACCAAATTTGGACTTGAGATAGTTGAAGTCATAGACAAATCAGAATATCCTGAATCGACAAAAGCAGACAAGGATGGAAAAATGGTAAATTCTGAGTTCTTGAATGGCATGGAAGTAATGGATGCTATAGAACGCATGGGGAAGGAAATAGAAGCAAATGGCATAGGGAAAGTGAAGACTAATTACAAGATGAGGGATGCAGGATTCAGTAGACAGAGATACTGGGGAGAACCTTTCCCAGTTGTTTATAAAGATCAGATTCCAGTTGTCTTAGCTGCTGCTGCATTGCCAGTAGAATTACCACATACCGATGACTTCAAGCCAACTGCCGATGGTCAGTCTCCTTTATCCAGATTGGAAAACTGGGTAGAACCAGAAAGTGATAGTCGTAGGGAGACGGATACTATGCCTGCTGTTGCTGGTTCTTCTTGGTATTTTCTTCGATACATGGACCCTAATAATAATGAAGCCTTTGCATCAAAAGCAGCATTGGACTATTGGCAAGACGTAGATCTATATGTGGGCGGTTCTGAGCATGCTGTGGCCCATTTGCTTTATGCGAGGTTCTGGCATAAATTCCTTTATGATCTGGGTTATGTGCCCACTACAGAACCATTTAAAAAGTTGATCAATCAAGGGATGATACAAGGGGTGATAGAGTATCTTCCTCTAGTGAAAGAAGGTGATAGCAATAGTTTCACCAGTTATACTAAAGAACTAAAACCCACTGCTTTTATTCCTATACATATAGATTTTGTAAAGGACTATGGCTCCGCAGATTCTCATATGGATGCAGAAAGCTTATTATCATTTGTAGAATGGCGTCCTGAATATAAAACTGCAAGCTTTGTAACTAGTACGGGTGATAAGGTCCGAATAGATGATCTAGTTTCTGGTGATTTGGATATAAAACTTTATACCAAATCCGAGGTGGGCAAAATGTCAAAACGATATTATAATGTTGTCAATCCTGATGATGTAGTCTCTGAATACGGAGCTGACACCTTCAGGTTATACGAAATGTTCTTAGGCCCAATAGAACAATCTAAACCATGGGATACACAAGGTATAGAAGGGGTATCTAAATTTATCAAGAAGTTCTGGAGTCTGTTTTTTGTTAATGAGGCATTCAGTATTTCAGATGACGAACCCACTAAAGCAGAGTACAAGACCTTGCATCAAGCCATAAAGAAAGTAAGTGCGGATATTGAGAAGTTTTCTTTCAATACTGCTATCAGTGCAATGATGATTTGTGTCAATGAATTGAAGAAGAATAATTGTAACAAAAAAGGAATTTTAGAGCCGTTAGTTAGACTAGTTGCACCTTTCGCACCTTTTATGAGCGAAGAGCTATGGGCTATGATGGGTAATGAGTACTCTGTACATAAGGCAGCTTACCCAGAGTTTGATGAAAGCTATCTTGTCGAAGATTCCTTTGAGTACCCTGTCTGTGTGAATGGTAAAAAGCGAACACTGAAATCTTACCCTGCAGCTGCCTCTAAGGATGAGATGGAAAGAGATGCGGTAAGTTTAGATGAAATTCAGAGATGGATAGAAGGTAAAAATGTCGTCAAGGTTATAGTTGTTCCGAAACGAATGATAAATATTGTCGTTAAGTAATTAGACTTTTCTATGTACATATGATAAGTAGATTAGGAAGTTGTGTCTATACAAAGACTATAGTTCTTTTATTCTGTTCTTGGGTTCTTAATGCTCAGGACTGTAGCCTTCCTATATTATCTTCTTTTCAGAATAATACGACATCTTCATTTACGCTTGATTGGTTTGACTTTAATGATGGGGAGGTCACATGGGAAATAGAGTTTGGAGAACAGGGTTTTACTAGATCTGGTTTCCCTACTATTAGAGATATATCTACGAACTCTTTTGATCTGACTGGCTTGGAGTCTGGAGTGACTTATGAAATATACATTCGCGCTGTTTGTAGTGGTGGAGAATTTAGTGACTGGAATGGACCATTTTTTACAAATACAGTGATAGAAAATACTGGCTTGTGTCAGTTAAATCTGGAAATTCCTGACAATAATTGTCCTCTCGAAAGTACTTTCTTTATAGAAGTGGATGCTTATCCAACCAGTACTCTAGGCATAGACCTCACCTTAGATCATCTGAACCTGATCATACAACATCCCTGGCCTCCGGATCTAAGAGTTAATCTTGTGGCACCTAATGGAGTTTCAGTTTTGCTTAGTGAATTTAATGGAACCGGAGCGGATGATTATGGATTCTACGATGAAGAAGATTGTGGTAATCCTGTGATTTTCACTGATAATGCCTGTGAAAATATTGATGCAGCTGTGCCTCCTTTTGTTGGCGCTTTCCAACCCGAAGTTACTTTTTCAGATCTCCTAGAAGGCAGCCCAGTAAATGGAATATGGGAACTCCGTGTTTGTGATAGAGCTGCAGGTGATCTAGGCACTCTGCAACACGTAGAACTTGTTTTTTCTGACATGGCCTGTGTCGCCCCACCTAGTTTTGCAATTACAGATATAGAAGCTGATAATATTACTGTTGCATGGAACTCGAGTCCAAATTGTTTGGCTGTAGAAATTACATTCAAGAAAGCCGCTGACCCAATCCAACTAAGTTCTTCAGAATATATCGAATGTATCAGATCTCCTTTTAGACTATTAGATTTAGACCCTGATACAGAGTATGAGATGACGGTGAGATCGGATTGTGGTTTTGGCATCTTTTCGCCATCGAGTTGCACAATGACGTTTATTACTTCTTGTGAGAATAATAGTCTACAAGATGAGTTTGATACCATAGATGTATGTCCTAACGATTGTGAATCTTCTTGTCCAATAAGCGAAGTGTGGAGTAACGCCTTCAGTAATGAGACAAATTGGTTAGTTAATAACAATGAGACTTCCACTTCTTTCACTGGACCAGATTTTGATCGGAAAGGAGAAGGCAATTATCTCTATTTAGAATCTCAGGGGAATCAATGTGATACAGAGAATGCTGTAACGCTTATTTCATCATGCTTGGAAAAACCCGATGACGGCTCTTGTGCACTTTCTTTTTTCTATCATATGTATGGTCTAGACATAGGTACTCTAGAAGTTGCTTTTTCATTAGATTCTAGTGAATGGACTACACTATGGCAGTTAGAAGGAGAGCAGGGAAATATGTGGAATCTGGCCGTTGTAGAATTACCCGTAGCATTTGATAGAGGCTTGATAAGGTTCCAAGGCATTAGAAAAACTTCCGGTGTAAGAGGAGACATCGCAATAGATAATATCAAGCTGATAGGAATGGAAGTTGTAGACCCAACTCTGGTCTATGTAGATGCGGATGGCGATGGCTTCGGAGACGTGAATAAACCTGTCCTATTGTGCTCTACAGAAATAATCGGTGGATATTCTTTGAATGATAACGATTGCGATGACAGCAATGCAGCGATCAATCCGGCAGCAGTAGAGCTCAATTGTAATATGATAGATGACAATTGCAATGGTATGCAAGATGATGCTGGTAATTCTGACATAAGCTATATAATCGGAAATGTATTAGATGAGACCTGTCTTGGAGCAGAGAATGGACTAATCAATATTCAGGCTGTCAATGGTCAAGAACCTTTTACCTATTCATGGAGTACTGGCGAGTCAGGTCAAGCAATTACAGATCTCACTAGTGATATTTACTTTTGTACTATAACGGATTTTGGTGGTTGTCAGTTAGTTACTGATCCCATCTTTGTAGATTTTGATGATTTGATTGTCTACAGTGTCAAAGATGTATTATCTAGCCCATGCAAAGGAAATAGATCTGGAACTATAGAGTTGCGTATAGAAGGAGGCCGCCCGCCTTACCAAATAAATTGGAGTAATGGACTACGTGGTAGTTTGGTTACAAATCTAGAGGATGGAGCTTATTCGGCTACAATCACCGATGCTACCAGCTGTTCCACTATTATTGATTCTGTTACGGTAACCAGTCCTCAAATTTTGACAACTGGTATCGTACAACAAAGAGATAACGATTGCTTAGGAGGCAATTCCGGCTTTATTCAGTTAGGAATACTGGGTGGTTCACCGCCATATACTATCAGCTGGAGCAATGGCAATATGAGTAATGTCAATAATAATCTTGAAGCGGGACTCTATGCAGCAACTGTCACCGATCAGAATGACTGTGTAAGCATTCTCCATGAT
>CAYNJK010000267.1:0-4790 GCA_964397575.1 uncultured Saprospiraceae bacterium | reverse complement strand
GTGGTGCACCGTTCACAATATTATCAATAGAGAGGGCCCCTATCGCGGCGGCACAAGTATCATTTGCTATTTCTAGTGCGATGTCTTCGTAGACCTCATATTCCTCTACATTTATGATAGTCTCTGTAATGCACAAATTTGCGTCTCTGACCTGTATGGAATATGTGCCAGCACTTACGTTTCTGAAAAAATTATCTACCCTATAGCTCACTCCACCATCCATAGAATAATTGTAGCCTCCTACGCCACCAAGTGCATCTACAAAGATCTCTGCAGAACCACGATCTTGGCAGCTTAAGAAGGTGCCTCTGACATCTATTTCCAAGGCACTGGGTGAGGTGATTTCAAAACTAAAGTTATTAATGCACTGATCTGAATCTGTTATAGTAACGGCATATACACCATCTGGGAGACCAGACAACTTGCCAGTGGTTTGTCCTGAAGACCAGCGGTAAGTGTAAGGATTGGATACATTAGGTGCTGTCAGATTAATCTCACCCAGGCTGTTGCCGTTGCACAGATTGTTAGTGACCCTTTGTCTAGGCACAGGCAGGAAACTTTCTTGTATTGTAAACTCCCTGGTAAGCAAGCAGCCATTCCTATTAAAGGCATAGACGGTATGTAGTCCTGGTGCCAACTGGTCAAAGGAGTTAGAGGTCTGATAAGGTCGACTGTCTATGGCGTACTGAACCCTGTCGGTTTGTGAGGTCTGTATTTCTACTGCCCCATTGGACAAGGTACAAGTGGACCGTGTTATGTTCAGGTTTTGTATAAAAAATAGCTCATAGAATTCGAATTCGAACGGGACGCCGGTTACACAGTCATTGGCATCGCGGACAAAAACTCTGTGTTGCCCTATAGGAAAATCATTGAATATGGTCTGGCTGGAAAAGGGAGCAGAAAAATTCACATTGTATTCGTAGGGTGGTCGACCAGAAATCGTCTGTGTAATAGAAATGACGTTACCAGGATTACCACAACTGTCTTGGAAGATGTCAAAGCTGACAATCTCGGGCACTTCTACCAAGGGAAAGAATATAGTGACCGAATCTAAGCAGTTGTTATTATCTCTTACATAGATGATATTGTTTCCTTCTGTAAATTGCTGATAAGTATCGGAGCTGGTATAAAAGCTGCCACCGTTATAAGAATATACGTAGGGTGGGGTGCCTCCGGTCACAGAAAAGCTCGCCTCTGCTCCAAAGCCACGGCAGATGACAGGATCTTGTGTGACACTGATGCCAATAGGGTCGGGTTGCTCTACGACATAATCCACTACCAGATCACAATTTTCATCAGATACAGTAACCCTATAGGTGCCTGCTTTTAGATTATTCAGAAAAGAGGTCGTGTCTCCCGTAGACCAACTATAGTTATAAACACCTCCATCTATCAATGGAGATAAGGCAATAGACGCTTCATCACTACTTGGACATAAGGTGTTGGCTATGGAGTCTCGCACAAAAGGCAACCCATTAAAAAAATGTGTCACTGTATCCTTAGGGCATCCAGACTGTGTAAAGGCAATAAAGGTGTAAGCACTTTCGGTTACATTATTGACCACGATAGAATCTATAAAACGATCGAGCTCCACAGAGAAAACTTTGGTCAGATTAGTCCCAGCTGGTCTAAACCGAAAAGCGGCTTCTTCGCAGATGGTGGTTTCTGTAGATGGCGCAAACATGGGTTCTAACTCTTGGCTAATAGGAGGTATGGTGTCGCTTAGGACAATACTACAACCAGTTGCACTGGTAACTGTCACAAAGTAGGTGTCCCCGATAACAGGATTGGGAATTTCTATCAGACTCGTGCTGTCACCTGTGCTCCATTCATATTTGTCAAAACCTGTAGTTACAAACATTTTTGCTGCAGAACCAGGGCCACAATTATTGAATAATTCTATTTGGAGAGGTTTGCAATTGGCATCTAGGTAGGCATAGCCTGCATGACCACCGAGGGCACAATCATTTGTGCTCATTTCTATATTTATCTCCTCTCCTATGTAGGATTGCAATTCTATACCGATGGCTGTCCATGGTCTTACTTTCCAGTTGCCACCACAATTTTCGAAATTATCAATATTAGCAGCTGCCACTGCTTCAAAAAACCCACAAGGATATTCTTCGCCTTGCGAATCTGTAATGCTCAATCTAAAGCGGGGTTGCTCATGTGGTTCGTGACTGGGGTCATTAAGTAAGACGGCATAGTTTAGTAAGAAAAAATTGTTTTCTTCTGTTACTGTAAAGCTCAGAGTAACGCGTTCAGCCTGCGCGCCATTCATGCTGTTGCCTAGTCGTAAGGCATAGGCGCCACCGCCTTGTGGCACAACAGGCAAGAGTTTGTTTTCGATGCAAAATTCTTCTGCGATAGGGTCGTAGCCGTCTAGCACGAAATGTACCTTATGCTGCGCAGCAGAGAAGATTTCATCATCTATCATTATTTGACCATCTCTTGCTATAAACCCAGTAAATGAAGTGTAACCATCTAGATTGCCCGTCTCAAAATCAGAATTGAAGCATCCCTGGCCTAAAGCAGCTAAGCTGCCAATTAGGAGGGCGAGGGCAATTATTATACTTTTAGTATGCATGAGAAGAACGGATTTGTTTTCAGTCAGAATGATTTTAGCTAAAATCTACCATACGCTATGTACATTTGATGAACTAGTAATAACGTTGCACTTCTTACCCAAAAAATTGACAACCATCCAAATTGTCTCTCATGAAAGGTTTATTTATCTCAGTAGTATTAGTGTTACAATTATACACTAAAAGAGGATTTTCCTGACTACTTTTCTCTAGGGCTAGGGTTAAATATAGGTGGCGGATATTGGAAACTAGAGTAGGCCTTTACCTCCGTGGTTATATTTATCATTTCTTTAAGAAGTCTCCATATAATTTGTTAACTCTTCTGGCATTGGTCTCAGGAATGTCTATATCTCAAGGACTTTCGCCATTTCTACTATAAGGACTAAAAGGCACATTTTGTTGGCAATAATTCCCATTGTACCCTCTGGTCAGTTACTAAATAAACTGCACATCAACTTTTTGGATTAATTATTCTTTAGTTAGCACAGCTTATTTCAAAATTAAAAATTTAATGCTATGGGATTATTAAGTAGAATATTCGGAAGAAAAAATCAGCAGGCAACTACGCAAGCTGAAATGATGGAAGCACAGGTTTGTCCTAATTGCTGGGGCAAGCAAGAATATGCTGGACAAGAAAGACAGTATTTAGATGGACAAACGTCTGCTTATATGCGGAATAGTAAAAAGGCCTTTATCCAGGAATTTGTACAGAATAATATAACAGGCATACCTAAAGGCAAGATTAAATACAGGTACATGCCTGGCTAGAACCCTATGCGTCTTGAGAGAGCAGTAGTTAGTATTTCTCAGAAAATTTTTGGTATGGAAGATCCACCTGGAGGATGGATACAAAACCAAGGAAAAACATAGAGTGATATGAGCTACTGCTCTACAATTTTCAACAACTGACTGTAGGAATTTAGCTTAGACAGTTTGCAGGCTTTTATTACCTAATCATTCATTTTTTTAATTTCTAAATATCTCATTATTTTTTCTTTTTGCTTATCATGCTGCCAAATGTGTAATTCGATGAGGGCAAACCACTCTTTAGTATTAATGTCACCAAACATGGGGTGATATTGTTTGTTTTCTTTGTTACTATTTTCTAGAAGTTCGTTTAGCATATTTGCTTCTTCAATAAAGGACATGAAATCCTCTATCAAGTCGTTTTTCTTTCTTGTAACAGGTGTAAAAGCTTCTACCAATGGAGCTGGAAATTCTTCCATTTTCATGTGTATGTTTTTCCTGATTCCTAAATTGAAAACGGCTATTCCATATTTGTTTTTCTTCTTTTTCCTATTTGCAAAATCAGTAACACTTTTTTTCAAATTTGGAATCTGATAAGTTCTACCTACTTTCATTACATGGTCATATACTTCTGAAAGAGACCACGATTTTTCGGAGGGTCTAACCTTTATCAGTGCTTCATCCATCATTTGTAAGTCGACCAGCCATTCGTTGGCTTTTTTATTAAAACGATTGAGTAATTTCTGTGTAGAGTTTGCCATTATTCTTTTTTGCACCTACCACAAGCTATGATTATTATTTCAGCTAGTTGTGTTGCGCTGCTTTTATCTGCTTACGTATGCCGACAAGTTGATTTTTTAGTTCTTCATCATTGATAACTGACATCATTTTATTAGCGATAAATTCTAAGTTGTCAGATTTAGGATTGGCACTAAAGGCCAGTTGCAGTTTTTCTACAAATTCCTCATGCCATTTTGTTTCATTATAAATTATTACCAGAACGGATAGGTAGATGTATATATGCGATTTGAGTTTGGTGCCAAACAAAAGGTCTATCAAGCTGGAAACCGAAAGCAAGGGATCTTTTACATATACCTGCATATACTTGTCATATAAATTATGAACAATATTGTAGGTATAATATTTTTCGGAATTCTTGAGTATAATTTCTGAGAAGCCATTTTTGTGTTCTACGTTGTCTGCATTTTTTACTATATCACTTTGGAATTCACCATTATCATAAATGAATTCATCCTTTAGGACATAGCACAGGTTTTTTACCTCACTAGGGTTTTCGATTTCTTTTTGACGAATATTGCGAATGCTGTACCAACTATAAAAAACATTTAGAATTCCGATAATCAGAATGATAGGGATTGCCAGTCTGTATGCAATGAAGCTAAAAGAATCAGAAATAATTCCATTCCAGTTTAGATATAGATTGCCTGAGTAGATAGC